>SABF01000041.1 GCA_009929095.1 Erysipelotrichia bacterium | reverse complement strand
CCCTTTGCCTGTACATCAGAAAAGAAATCTATGGACTGCTGTGTTTGAATCTGTTTCAATACATCATTTGGGCTGCAGGTATATGGATAAGTCTGGGAGTATCCTATCATGTTTCCGATCTTTACATTTGGATGATTGGCATGAGCATATATTACAGTCAAAGCACTTGCAATCAGCTGATTTTTCGTGGCATCAGCAATCTTTGCTGGATCTCTGGAAGGAACACCGGCAGCCATCCAGCCTCCAAAATTGATACAGTTGATTTCATTGAACGTCAGCCAATAATGCACTCTGTCTCCATAGTGATCCAGGCAGGTCCTCGCATACCTGACAAAGCAGTCTATGGTTCTTCTGTCTGACCATGAACCCCATTTGTTTGACAGGGCTACGGGAGTTTCATAATGCGACAATGTAACCAGCGGCTCAATATGGTATTTAGTCAATTCGTCAAATACGGCATCATAGAATGCAATTCCCTTTGCGTTCGGTTCAGTTTCATCTCCGTTTGGAAACAGCCTTGTCCAATTAATGGAAAGACGGAATGTTCTAAAGCCCATTTCCGCAAACAGAGCAATGTCTTCCTTGTAATGATCATAGAAATTTATGCCATCATGTGAAGGATAATCATATCCTTCAAAACTGCCAAATTCAGCTCCCTCTGGTGCATCCAGCATGAACATTGGCTGTGCTACGATTTTTCCTTCTTTTGTTTTATATGTTACATTGCGCATCTGCGTACGGGATCCTCTAGTGCAGCAGTCAGATGTACTGACTCCCTTTCCTTCTTTATTCCATCCGCCTTCAAACTGATTGGCAGCAGTTGCGCCGCCCCATAAAAAATCTTTTGGAAATGCCATTTCGTTACCTCCTCAGTTCTAACCACTGGCATTATTTGCAATGACTATACAGTTGGAAAATGAATCATTGCGAATTATTATAAATTGAATCAGATCATTTTTGTTTCTATCAGTGTATAGTGTCTGCTGGTGAATTCTCAAACTAAATTATCAGGGAATAGTGCGGAACGCCTGTAAGCCCGTGCAATACTCTGTCTGCTAATAAAGAGATGGGGGAGAGCCCTGACTCTTCCCCCAGATTGCATCGATGCGTAACGAAGAGATTTTATTTTATTTCTTTTGCTGCTTCAGCCGCTTTGTCTGCCTGTTCTTTTGCGTACAGCTGTTTATCATATGCTTTAAAGAAAGGATAGTAGATTAATGTTGTAATTACACACATCGCTAATGCAAATAACGGTTTTTCAAATGTCAGAGTACCAAGATATTCCGCAACACCGATTGGCATAACAGAACCAACAGTGATATAAGCAGGAATCATCCAGCCAGTAGAGTAAGCAATGTGTCCTAAGATGATCGGAACGATAATGCAGAGAAGATAAGGAATTGCCATGATCGGATTATACATGACTGGATATCCGAATGTAATAGGTTCATTGATATTGAAGATGCCTGGAATAAGAGCTGCTTTTCCGACAGCTTTCAGCTGTTCAGACTTAGCTTTAAATGCACCAAGAATTGCCAGGCCGATTGTATTTCCCGTGCCGCCTGCACATGCAACCAATCCAAACAATAGAACTGGATAATACTGCAGTGCGGCAACTCCGCCAGACTGATATGCTGCTGCATTGGCCTGTATTGCTGATAACATAGTTGGCATGATTGCTACATAAACCATCAGCGTGCCATGGATGCCGAAGATCCACATGATGCCGCACAGAAGGCCAAGAACTAACATGCCCCAGAAACCAGTCAGATAACTCATTGGTGTAGATACCAGGCCTATAAACAGACTGGAGAAACCAACACCTGTAGCAGCGATGCATCCTGTTGTTACAGCCAGCCAGAGAACAACTGAGAGGAACAGAGGGATGATGGATGAGAAGCCATCTGCGAGGAATGGCGGAACAACGTCCGGCATCTTGATGACAATATTATGTTTTACACACACATTATAGATACCCACAGTAACCAGACCAACCAAGATGGCAACAAACAGTCCAGTTCCGCCAAGATATGATGTGTTTAATGATGCCATGGAGCCGGTCAGGAAGTCGGCGCCAAACGAAGCACCCGTAGCGGTGAGCAGGAAACAGATTGTTGCATTGATTGCACCTGTCATCGGCTTCAATCCCAGAGCCTTGGAATAGTTATAGCCAAGCTGATATACGAACCATACTGACAGCAGGTTCATTGTTAGGTTGTATACTCCATAGAACGCTGCATAGATGTTGCTTTCGGCAGTCATCCATCCTAGGTTTACAGGAACAACTGCGCAAATCTGGAAAATAGCTCCTACCATGATGATGCCCATTGATCCCATCAGTGCTGACTGAATGGAGTTGACGGCTTTGTTCGCACCGATCTTCTGCCCGGCGCTGTTCAAGGCTTTCATAAAGCCCGAATTCATAAAATTATCCATTATATTCTATCTCCTTTGAATTGCCTTATTTGCTTAGCAGCTTGTTTGCTAGAGCGAAAATCTTGTCTGCATTGCCGATTGCATAATCAGTGGGCTCGATCTTCCCAAGTGGGAAATCAGCACCAACTGTTTCACGAAAGAATTCTGCTCGATTTGATACCTGCGGGCCATACAGAACAACGTCCCAGTTTTTGTAAATCTCCGGAAGATCCATTGCCCCATGTGCTTCACACTTGAAATCTTCAATACCGTGAGTCGCTGCATACTTTTCAAGTTTTTTAACCAGCATGCTCGTACTCATACCTCCTGCGCAAATCAGTAGCATTTTCATATATACATCTCTCCCATCTATGTATGTGATGCAGCGGTTATGCCGCTATGATGCCTTTCTTATTTTATGTCTTTATAGCATTCAACCAGTTCACGGATCAGATCAATTGCCAGCATAGCTGTCATCAGATGATCCTGTGAATGAACCAGCAGTACATCAACATTGATATCTTCATTATTTGCTGTAGCAGTAAGCAGATCTGTCTGTGCCTGGTGTGCGATCAGACTGTAGCTGTCCGCTTCCTTCAGCAGTTCAGCTGCCCGCGGATAATCGTGTCTGTCACGGACTGTCCGTAAAGCTTCAAATGCAAGTCCTCTTGCCTCACCGGCATTGGCGATAATGGTCATTGATATTTCCTGCTCTTTGGTGTTGTCCATTTCCTATCCCTCCTTGATTCCGAATCCGATGATTTCCAATATGATTGCAATTTCATTGTCCGGAATGATAATGCTGAATTTTTTTTCGATTCTTTTCATGCATCGGGCAACTGTTTTGAATTGTTCTGGATATTTGTTTTGCAATCTTTCCGTATCAGCTGTATGTGACACTGGCTGATGGTCAAGGAGCCGGTCAATCACACATGCAATGTGCATTGATAAACCGATCTTCTGTTCATCATTCAGGCCAAAGTACTCATCCATCGTTATGATAACCGGCGGCAATTCCTGCTTCATTTTTCCGGAAGGTACATGGCTGAGGCTTTCGTCAAGGTACTGATACATTTTGTTGAATACATCTTCTTTGCCTGATACCGGTTTTCCCTGCAGAATTCGATCCAGCTGATCTGTTTCACATTCGAATACTGATTGAATTGATACAAACCGAATTCCAAATAGACGCGGGTTATATGTTCCTACAAATGCGTCAATCTGATTGGATTCTTTCAGCGTTTCTACTTCTCTGATCAGTGTCCTTCGATCGCTGATGGACAGTGGAATTGTTCGATAACCAAGTTTTGAATATTTTTGAATATAATCACTTAGCTCCTGAGCGCCGCCTTCTCCTGTGTTGCATAAGGTAATGAAAATATGCGGCTTCTCTGAATAACTTTCCTTATAGCTGGCTAATTCGCTGATGGAAGAGTGATATATGTTCTCTATATCTGTCTCCATTGTGCATTTCCTGGCAATGTCAACCCCAAGCAGTGTCACCGGAATATTCAGCATCCGAATGCAGATGCCCGTATCGTCTGATATGCTTTGAAACATAGTTCTGAACGATCCCATATCATATATGACAAGAACGCCTGCTCCCTGATCAATCTTCTGAACCAATGCCTTGACCTGATCATATGCTTCTCTTGTGTCCTGCGTGAGCGGCATATCATATGCATAGATGTTATCTGCCTTACACAGATCGTTGATAACCTGAGTCAGACTGCTTGCCGTACTGTTTCCATGCATGCAGATCAATAGCTGTGGATGAGGATCACCAACGTCTTGCTGAATATTTGTCAGAAACATTGTCATGATGACAATGTCATCAATGCTGAGTTCCAGCTTATACTCCTTTCTGAGTCGATCGCTCAGAGATAAACACATAGAGTATTCATCGTTGTGATTCTTTATTGCATTTTCAGTCTGTTCCCTGGTTGCTGCATGCTTTTCCTGCTTCGTGTTGAGCAGAGCATTGATATGCAGACATAGGCCGTAAAATACGCTTGGCGGATAGTGCTTTGAGAATCTGTCTTCACATTGTTCGATAAACTCTCTGACAAATGTGATGATCTTTCCGTCAACCAGTTTTGACAGTTGATCCGTATTGATAATCTGTTTTGTCAGTGTGTTTACATACGATCTAAACTGATTATCAACATATGCATTCACGATTCTGGTAATGTCTTCCTGTTGAAATCCCTGTACTTCCAGTTCATGGAATCTCTGCTGAATGCCAAGATAGACATCGCTTACCGGACGGAAATTTGTGTACTTCTGCAGTGTTGATTTGCTGTCGAACACATATATGGCATTTGTCTTCACAATCGAATCAACTTCGCGCTGGTACTGTTTGTAACTCAGCAGACCTTTCTGAACATAATTTGGAAAATCTTTTAAATATATCCGGATATTTTTTTCGTGACTCGTAAATGTTCTTACGTAGGCGTTAGCGCATCCGGCTTTTATATCACTGTTCAGCTGCTTGACGTTCACATTGCATGCATATAGAAGAAGGGCACGCACAGTTTCATCATCGACCTCGATCTTCATTTTTGCCCTTGTAGATTCGATTGATAAGAATCGGTCGATCAGCTGCATGCGTTCATCCTTTGGCCGCTGGCTGAGCGAAGGCAAAGTAATCTGCATGGGAATTTTGCTTGTAAAGTTGTTCAGAACCTGCGCATTTGCCGAAACACTGCATGCTATGATCAGAAGCAGTTTTGGCACATGCAGATCAGATTCATCATCCTGGTCATAAGTTACATTCCCTGTCTCTGCATACTGCAGAATGGCACTCTGATCTGTACAGTCCAGCAATTCGGCTTTATCAATAAACAGCACTCCATTCTTTGCTTCTTCAAATCGATTGCGGAATGACTCGGTTGTCCTGCCAAACAATTCATGATGAATTTTTTTGGGATTGTCACTGTAGTGACTGCAGTTCAGCTTAACAAATGACGCGTCTGCTCCAAGAACTTTGACATCTCTGGCAAACTGAACCATCTGTGATACAAGATAGGTTGTTCCTGCTCCGGGTTCTGCAACAATAATTGTGTGCAGGCTTCCCTGCGGATACAGAATTGCAGCTTTTGCTATCTGCACAGCTTTCTGGAGGCTGCCATCATATCCGATCATGGTATGGAAGCAGCTTGTGTCGGATGTAATTGGCTCATTTTCAGCAACCATGTATACAACCGGTCTTGTCTTTGTTTTGATAATCTTTCCTTCGTTTGTCAGCTGATTGAGAATAGAGCTGACATTTGGGCGCTTAATCTGAAGCGTATCGGCAATACTCTGTGTCTGTTTCCCCTCTTTTCCCGATTCCAGTATTAATTGATAGATTCTTTCTTTTGCTGTAGGCATATGTCTCTTTCCGCATGTGTTTGTCGACAAACCCATAGTAGTGTATATACTATTAATGTCAAACGCTCATTGAACATGCTAATATGATGAAATTATACACTTTGTCTGCAATGTTTACTCTAACTGTATATACACATACAAATATTATTGAATGCTGATCAAAAAAGCTATTTGTGTATATGAGTATTAGGTAAAAACCGGCCTGTGTATACCGCGTTGTATTAAAAAACGGAATTTTGTTTATATTTCAATCGAATTCCATCTATCACTGATTTGTGAATGAAGTCAGTTAATGCTGCTTTTCCTGTTATGACAGCTGCTGAATATTCGAGAATAGTTTTACAGCAGATGAGTTCGGAGTAAATTAGACGAAGAAACTTTTACTGTATGAAACTCTGCGAAATAACTCTGTGAATGATAGAAATGCCATCACATTATGATATTTGTGGATTGCAGACTATGGCTTTCTTTGACAGCAATGAAAGTGGTGTTCTGTTCAGCCTGGCCCTCGCAGAAAATGCTTTTTCCAGTTTTATTGAAATGCAAACCATCACAAAGCTTGCACTAAAAAGTACACTGTCAATAATATCTGTGAACCAATGAAATTCTGAAGCCAATCTGCCAATAACCATAAAAGCAGAAAATGCAGCTATAGATATTTTTACGGCACTTTTCAAATGTGGATTCTGTGTGCGTTCGTTAAACTGCATTGCAGCTGCAGATATGACACATAAGACTAACAGTGTTGTCGATGAAGGATAGGAAGTCTCTACTTTTCCGCCGCTCAGCAATGGACGGTAATTAACTGCGAATACTTCAAACAGAATGTACGAGGCAAACACGAGGATATAAAATCCACCAAGAACCAAGATATCTTGATCAACCTTGAAAAGACGCTTTGTTTTTATAAACTGAATAAGTCCAAGTACAGCAAATCCAGGAGACATCAATATCGGAATCAGTTCAAGCAAATCGGAGGTTGTGTAAATCGGCGTTTGTGTTCAGGTTAATTCATAGAAGAATCCGTTGAATTTGGTCAGACCAATGAATGAAGCATTTAGACCGATTGCCTGCACTCAATGTATCGGATGGGTGAAAATCATGATAGAACTGAAGCGTCACATGACTGATATAATTAGTTTCCTGAAAATTGAATCAGCATCAGCGCCTTTGCTGACAAAAACATAAAAGTAAACATAGCCGCATAAGGCTGTAAATTCAGCATGAAGACAAGCACAGCTAATGCGCGTAAACAGAAGGATACATTTGCATTTATCCAGAATTGATTATGGCAATTCTGAAATGCTGATGTCATGACACCCCAGGCAATTAACTTAAGGTGAAAATATACTAAGAGATTTTTACATGTATCGCCGTTTCAGCTAATAATACCAATGAAACTTCCTTTATAACTTCATTTACTGTCTGACCGAAAATGACAGAAACAGAAACATGACGATGGAACAATCCGGCAAAGGCATGCTGCAGCTGGGAATCGGCTGCCTGCTTTCGGGTATAACACAATAATTAGCAATGCCGGAAATCAGCCGGATCACTGTAAAATGATGAATACTGAAGATGTATGCCAGGAGATACTAGCCTGCAGAGAATATCTATAAATGGTCAAAGAATCATTCACGTGTCATGATGCAGGGATGAAATGAAAATAATAAAAAATCCGCTGTCATAAGGCAGCGGATGCTTCGATGATTGGTGAAAAAGACTTGCTGAACAGTAATTAGTCCTGCGGGCCTGCGTATGCAGATTTTCCCAAACCAAGAATCAGGTTGAAGATGGTTGGCAATGTGATCAGACCGATTGTATAGCCGACTGCATGTCCGAAAGCTTTGGACTGCTGATAGTTGCGGATCATGTTGAGAGCTGCTGCAATGATTCCACCCAGGGAACTTACATACATAAGAATGTTGCCGTGAGCTATTGCTGAGAAGATTTTCCCGAAGTAATCAGCAACTGTCTCTGCATTGTTGCCGTTGGCAAGAGCAAGCTGAATACTGAGAGGGCCAAGAATGATCTGGCATAGGAATGAAATGAGCCAGATGAACTTAACCTTTTCATCCTTCCAGACGATCTTGAAAAGAATGAACTGACGATATAGAGGAATGATTGCCTTCCAGCCTTTTTCTCCGGCCTTTTTGAATTCCTGGAAAATGGCGATAACACTCAGAACATACCAGATAAGTAAAAAAGCCAGGATAGCAATGCCTGCTGCGGCGATGATGGTGCTGATGTCTGTTAATGTATCCGTAATATTTTATCCCCTTTCGATAAATATCACGGGTCACGCTAAACAATGACCAAACTGCATTTTACCGTATCAAACCTTGCGTTTGTGAAAACTTGGCAAAATATCAATGTGTCTATTTTATCCCTTTTCACTATTAGTGCTCATAATTTGTCTGCAGTCTTCTTAAGATTGAGCTAATGAGAAAAATAATTTGTGCATGCTAATGGGGGATTGTGAATTCTGCTTACCTGAGGAGTGAGAATGAACTCTCTGATTTGCTATGCCAAAATGCGCAGACAGACTAAAAGTTTTATTAGGAAACAGTATTTTGTTTCCTTTGATTGTTTCTTGTTCTGGTACAGCAGATGCGTTAACTGCAGTATTCCCGGAATTGCCACGATGATCAGGTGAAGATATTGATGGAATACGGCAAATAATGATATTTGGATATGTTTTTCATCGGCAGATATACTATGATTAAGTTATAGATTTACAGATGTATCAACGCGCAATCATGGCGCAGCAGACACAGGAAGGAGACTGAATTTTTATGAGTAGCAACAAGAAGAATTATCTGCTGGGAACAGACGAACGTCAGGAATGGATGAAGAAGTATTTCTTTGCACCACATGGATTGGGAATGCTGGAACCGGGAATTGTAGGCAATGACAGCGCAAAGTTTGCGGGATTTAATGTCGCCAAGAGTTTCTACCAGACACACCCGGAAGTATTCAATCTGAAAAAGGTGGAAGAGAAAACAGGCATCAAGCAGAAGGAAATCGCAGAAAGAATTAAGAGAATGTACGATAAACGAATTCTCATGCTTGTAAAGAATTCTGCAGTTTCAGTCTATGGGTTTGGACTGTACTACTGGGTTGTGAAACTGAAGAAGGATATCACACCGGAACAGCGTGAAGAAGTTACGCACTGGATTCAGTACAAAGACGAGATCTGTACTGGCTATGCATGCAATGGAGACTTTGATTACTATTGCGGAAATCATATGCGTGTACTGGATAATCTGCTTGTATCTATCATTGATCCTCTTAAGAGCAATCCCAACATTGAGTATGTGCATCTTTGCCCGATACGCAGAGACCTGCGTGAGAGCAGTGTAAATATGTTCGACAGCGATCCATCAGTGTTCCGGCACTATGCATGGTCAAAGGATGCTCAGGAAAAACTGCTGGCTATGACAAAAGAAGTAGATGCCAGGGATATGGCAATCATAGAAGCTCTGAACAACACAGAGAGCGGAGCGGATCTGTTTGATTATGATGTTCTCCAAAGACTTTCCGGTCTGGATGGAAAGACTATGCATGATGATCTTGCACATATCGTAGATGATGGGCGTTTCGTAATTCCGATGATTTATCTGAACTATATGAAACTGGGACTGACAAATCACAGTTTCCTGGTGAGACTGTTCCAGAATGTTCCGGCATGGCGCAAAGCAGAGATTGCTGATGAACTGTGTGCACATGAAGAATTCAACAACTTCTTTGAATTTACGGACAGTTATCATGACATGATCATGATGGCATATGAAGAAGTATGTGACATTGATGCGCTGCGAAAACTGATCGAATCTTATCCTGAAGTAGAAGAGGTAAAAGAAGCACAGACTCCGCGTCAGTTCAGACGCTGGACTGCGAGACTGGATGACCAAGATGATTATTGGGAGGAATGCATCTTCACGGATGACTTCTTACAGAACAGACAGCAGAGTGAGGGTGTCATCTGTCCTTTCTGTACAGATAGGAAGGAGGACCGTTGATTATGAAGATCGAGAAGAGCAGACCTTATGTGGTTGATCGTCTGAAGTATGCGCTCAACCCTTCATCAATTGCTGTGGTTGGATCCAGCCGTCTTGATGCCAAAGTTGGCTATAAGGTAATCGAAGGACTGCGTAAGTGGGGATACCAGGGAAAGATATTCCCTGTGAATCCGCGCTGTCACAGTGTGCAGGGACTCAAGGCATATGCGACAGTGAAGGATATTGATGAAGAAGTAGATCTTGCATTCATTGCGGTACCGGCACATATCGTGAAGTCTGTGCTGGAGGATTGCGTTGAGCGCAAAGTAAAGATTGCTGTCATTGCAACCAGTGCATTTAAGGAAATCGGCAGAGGTGAACTTCAGAACGAACTGACAGAATACTGCCGCAGGAACAAGCTTCCATTGATC
>SABF01000321.1 GCA_009929095.1 Erysipelotrichia bacterium | reverse complement strand
AAACGTGCCTATCCGGAATCTGATGTTGAAGCGGCGAAACAAGATGTAGTTGCAATTGGCACTTCTTCAGGTAGTGTGGCTTCAGCAAATGTGACAGGGTCTGGTGACACAAAAAGTGTTACAACCAATGCCCTCGGAATAAACATTACGTTAAATCTTGCATCGACTGATCCCCTAGCTTCTGAAACGAAAGTTGTGACTTTGAAACCATAAACAGCAGACAAGCAAACGGAAGTAAAGACAAACTTATCAAAAGCTATTGCTTCCACTTCCCAGAAAGAGGAGTTGCTGACTTCTCTTAAGACAACAGCCACTGCAGAGCAGAAATTGGCTGCGCAAGGAACTGTTGCTGTTTTCAATGCGGCAATAACTAGTCTTTCTGAAAGTATTAGTGATGAGAACTTGAAAGCTGCTATTGATGATCTTGCATTGCCTGCAATTGGGACATCAGATGAAGTAACGCAAGCTGATATGCTTATCCTGCAGATGATGACTGATTTGGTCGGGAATACCATCGCTGCTGTGACAGATAGTAATGATGGTAGCATTGACCAGGATCTTATCACTGAGGAGAAGGCCTTAGAAATATTCGGTGATGCATTGTTTGTTGCAAAGGTCACTGAGAATCTATCAGGTGCAGCATCAATCAACTTCTCTGCTGATTTGATAACAGGATTGTTGGGTGCTGTTCAGAATGATCGGAGCTCTTCCAGAACGACGGAAAGTGGAGTCTGGCAAGATATTGAAAACTGGTTTGCAGAAGATTCTGAGTAGAGGAGGCAGATATTATGAAGAAAAAGACATTTATCATTTTAGTTTTGCTAGTAGTTACATCTGCCATACTGTTTGCAGCTCCTGGTGATTACGATCCAACTACTGTTGCACGTTATAAACAGGCAGCGGAACCCTTCGTCGGAACCAGTGTTCGTGTATTGGGCATGGGTGGTGCAGGACTTGGAGTTCGAGGTTACTATGACAGTTTCCTCATCAACCCTGCAAACCTTGCCAAATCGGGTTTCAAATTCTCATTCCCGGCCGTTACGGTGACAGCCTATAATCCGATGAAGATTCTTGAGAGCAAGATGTTCGAAAAGATTGAGGCAGATGATCCGGGTGGCGCTGCTGCAGAATTCCTTAAGACTCTTGATATTGGATATGGTGATGTCCTTACGACCGATGTCTCCACAACCATTACGCTTGGAAGCCTAGGTCTTGCACTTGAGGCTCAAGAGAGACTCATGAGCTATCAGGAGGATGGTGATTCGTCGAGCTTGAATCTCATTGCACAAGTTACTGCAGCGGCTACTGTCGGTTTAGGGTTCAGACTGAATGTTTTCCCGGATTTCATGAGTATTGATCTTGGTGTTTCAGCAAAAGCCGTGTATAAAGCGTATTACAAGGCTTTAAACGCTTCTACTGTAACATCGCTGGCTGATGGGAGTTCTGATCCGGAGACTGTGTTGCTGAATGATACGCCAATCATCGCAGGCTATGCGTTGCCGGTCTCAGCTGGTGTTAACGTGAATTTCCCTGTAGGGCTTACTCTTTCAGCAGTAGCAAAGAACTTCAATGGCAATTACACCATGAATACGTACAATTCGGTCAATGATTGGGCAGAGGAAACTCTTGGGGATCGTCTTACTGAGGATGCTGATGGTACACCTGGAAGTGCCACTGCAGAACCCGAGTGGGCTCTTGAGACCGACTGGAGACTCGATGCAGGTCTGACCTGGGCTCCGAATCTCGGCTCTCTGATTAAACCCGTCATTGCAGTGGATGTCGTGGACGTCATGTCCATCTCCGGCAAGGAAGGGGATGACCTGAAGCGTGCATTCTACGAACAGACCCGCTTGGGCGCATCGGTCAGATTGCTCAGCCTGTTTGATTTCCGTGTCGGCCTGAACAAGGGCTACAAGTCCATCGGTGCCGGATTCGATCTCTTGATCTTC
>SABF01000320.1 GCA_009929095.1 Erysipelotrichia bacterium | reverse complement strand
GGCTGGATCTGGCAAGAGCACGACTCTCGCCTGCATCATCGACCGGATCAATTCCACAAGACATGCTCATATCATTACCCTGGAAGATCCGATCGAGTATCTGCATCGGCATAAGGAATCTATTGTTTCCCAAAGAGAAATCCGCATTGATACCGCATCCTATGTCACTGCCCTCAGAGCTGCTCTGAGACAGAGTCCGGATGTCATACTGCTGGGAGAGATGAGAGACTATGAAACAATTTCTGTTGCCATGACAGCAGCTGAAACCGGGCATCTTCTGTTCTCTACGCTGCACACCATTGGGGCAGCCAACACGATCAATCGAATCATAGATGTATTCCCTGCCAACCAGCAGAGACAGATTGCCGTACAGCTGTCTACAGTTCTGAATGCAGTCATTTCTCAGCAGCTTATTCCGGCAATCGATGGCAGTATTGTCCCGGCATTTGAAATTATGACGGTTACTCCTGCAATCAGAAATATGATCAGAGATAATAAGGTATATCAAATTGATGGTGTTATTTACTCCTCTGCCGCCAGTGATATGATGCCGATGGATGACTCTCTGTATAACCTGTATTCTGAGCATGTCATTACAAAGGACACTGCTCTGATGTATGCGTCCAACCCGGAAATGCTCAGCAGAAAACTGAAATAATTCATTTATCATTCGTGCTGATTTACTGACATGGATTTAAACTTATGCATTTGTGCCGCACTGGCTGATGAATGACTGCAGTTTCAAAAGAAGCCCTGTTATCCAAGGCTTCCCTGTACGGCTCATGCATCTCAGGATGTATTGCATTTGTCAGCACTGATGAAGTAAAGGCACTCACCAGAATAATACTTGCAATATTCAGATATGGCTGTCTGCGAATGCAATCAGTCCGTTTTCCACATCTTCCCGAATTGCCCGCTCATTATGTATTTCATGACGATATCCGCTGTAGGCATGTACTTTGACTTCATGTCCGGTTTCAATCAGTCTATTGGCAATATGATAGAGTCCTTCGCCGTAGTTTCCGCATGGATCATTATCGCCGGAAATCAGATAACAAGGAAGATCGGACGGGACCATTCCTGCCCAGTCATCTCCTTCGATGAATTCATACAGTTTCAAAAAGTCATAGATCAGCTGATTGGTTACATTGAAGCAGTTGAACGGATCATTGGCATGATCTGTAACAATGCGATGATCTTCGGCAATCCAGTCATTGGCTGATCGCGGATTCTCACACCTGTCGGTGAATCCGACGAATGCTTCTCCAAGCCATCTGCCGCCCTTGTCTGCATCATGACCATTCAGAACGGCTTCTTCAAGTCCGTCATCATCTTTCCACAGTGCTTCAAGACCCCTGGTCTGGGACACGTTTCCGCACAGCATCAGTGCTTTCAGATCTTTGCCATACAGTGCCGCATAACCCCTTGCCAGCATGGATCCCCAGCTGTGTCCAAACACAGCATATGGAAGATCGGGATAATCTTTTCTGACCAGGTCATGCAGAGACTTCTCATCATCCAGATATACCTTCCAGCCATCTTTTCCCTTGGTTCCCGGATCTCCAAGGGTGTTTCCGTCTGTTCCGGTTTTACCATGACCGATATGGTCATCTGCCGCTACGATATATCCCGATTCTGTAAAGTGTTCGATCATATGCAGATAACGGCGGGAATGTTCACCGAAGCCGTGGATCAGCTGAATGATTCCCTTGGGCTTGGAAAGCGGAGTATATACCCAGCCCTTAACAGTATCCCGATGATTTGAAGATGGAAAAGACACTTCATGAACAGACATGATTCAAACCCTCCTCTGGCTGATCGCCAATATGAATAACTCACTGAATTTATTATAGCGTATCTTACAGGCCCGCGTCAAGGGAAGTTCGCAAAAAGGGTTCCTGTAAAACAAATCAGGCCGCAGCCTGGAGTAGCAGCTGAATCGAATTCTCGCTGAGGTATGCTCT
>SABF01000319.1 GCA_009929095.1 Erysipelotrichia bacterium | reverse complement strand
GATAAATATACTCCTGCTGATATTTCAGGTACGAAATCTAACGGCGATTATACACTTGCTTTTATTAAAAATGGAACAGCAGCACTTGTAAGCGATACGGATTATACCATAAGCGGCAATACCGTTACTATCAGCAAGACTTACTTAAAAACTGTGCCGCTTGGCAACACCACACTTACCTTTGACTATGGTATGACAACAAATCCGACGCTTACTATTACGGTTTCTGACACCACTCTTATAAGAAATATTCCAGTTAATCAAGCAACAGGTGGAACGGTATCTGTCAGCCCAACCTGCGGTAAGATTGGTGACATTATCACTGTTACTGTTACACAGCCGACACGCGGTAAAATCACCGTATCCCCGGCAACGGCAACAATCGGTGAAACTGTTACCGTCACCGCAGCACCCGACAGTGGCTATAAGCTGAAAAACATTCTCGTGGATGGCAAGGCAATCACAGGTAACACCTTTGTGATGAAGGATGCAGATGCAGCCGTTACCGCTGAGTTTGAAAAAACTGCTGTACCTACCGAGCCAAGCAAAGATGCCACCAGTCCTCAAACCGGAGACAACAGCAATCCGCTTCCGGCAGAACATGAAATGAAAAAACGCAGTACTTATGAGCGATTCATGCACAAATATCCTAAGCTGATCGACGATATCATGCGCCGTGATCAGCTGGGCGATCTGCAGGTGCAGCCGGCACTCGAATATCAGAAACTCGGAAAAGCACTGGTTCTTATGCCGGAAGATGATTCTAAGGTATCTTCCCTAACCAGAGACCGTGATAGTTTGGAAGATTATTATCAGCAGGGACTGAAGGCTGCTGAGCAATATAAAGATATATTGGTGGAAAAGATTGGCTGTGATTGAGAAAACAGCCGATTTTGCTATAATATATAGCGGAGAAAAAAACATGGCTGAAAATCAAAGCAACGCAGGGAAAAAAGGTGCACCGATTACCAATGATGCACTGAAGAAAGCAATTGACAGTGTAAAAGAGAATGGAACCAAAGAAAATCAGAACAGAATGTTTGATGAAATACGAAAGGCATCTCTTTTAGTACCGGTTCTGTTCAGTTCAGAGTTTAAACCGGATGGCAAGGGGAGAATTACCATGCCTAAGGGAACCCAGATTAAATTTATATTGGTGAATACAGTTGCCGGAAAATCTTTCTTCCCGGTATTTACTGATATGGAAGAAGCTAAAAAGCTGAAGATCAGCCAGTCTGGAAATCTGCAGTATGTTGTAAAGCATATTGCAGAATATGAGACGATTCTGAATGATCCTAATAATCACGCAGAAGGTATGGTTATTAACCCGATGTCACAGAATATTGTCTTCCCCAAACAGCTTGTTCAGACACTGAATCATATTGATCAGGCAGTCAGGCAGGAGAAGAGTGCTCTGTCCGCCGGACAGATTCCTGCCGGTGTGCAAGTAAAGTTCACAGAACCGACCATCTACCCGACAGCGTTGGTCAATGCGGTGCATGACTGGTGCCAGGATAAAGATATGGTGAAGCGCGTGTGGCTGAAAGCAATGATTGCCGGATCTGTAATGTCATTTGCACTGATTGTGGATACTGATGATAAATCTTCGGAATTTCTGAATACAGTGCGGGAGATTGCTGTTCCGCATGCAAAGGAGATTCCAGTGGTTGCACTGCTTTATACCGAACAGCTGGAGAAGACTGCAGTTCAGAATTCCTTCCCGCTGTATGATAAAGAACTGGGACTTTGATGAAGATCCGTGAGCTGACACAGCCGGAAGGATACGATGTAGAAAACCTCATAAAGCCTACCATCAGCATTTTATAAAACCGCTTAATTAAGCGGTTTTATTTATGCCTTTACTGCTTTTTGTATTAATTTTTGTTTTTTTTTACTAGATGAACGCTTGTTAATCGCCTTTTTCTTATCAGCAAAAGAGCTTCTTGAATATTCAAGAATCATTTTAGCGGAAGCG
>SABF01000318.1 GCA_009929095.1 Erysipelotrichia bacterium | reverse complement strand
AGAAGGCTCCTGCTAAAAAGGTCGCTGAAAAAAAGGCTCCTGTAAAGAAGGTTGCTGAAAAGAAGGCCCCTGTTAAAAAGACAGTAGCTAAGAAGGCTCCTGTTAAGAAAGTTGCTGAAAAGAAAGCCTCTGTAAAGAAGGCAGTAGCTAAAAAGGCTCCTGTTAAGAAAGTAGCTGAAAAAAAGGCTCCTGTTAAGAAAGTAGCTGAAAAAAAGGCTCCTGCAAAGAAGGCAGTTGCTAAGAAGGCTCCGGAAAAGAAAGCAGCTGCCAAAACAGCTCCGGCAAAAAAGACCGCTGCTAAGAAAACCAAGTAAGGTTTCTTGATCCCGTACAGGCAATATTATAAGAACATGCTGATATCAGGCTCATTTCCTGGCTCAGCATGTTTTTTATCTGCATTTTTCTGATAATGGCTATTTAACCTTGCGTGGTCAATGCTAAAAAGCCATAATTAAATTAGCGAATCAATACAGGAGTGTAAAATGAAAAAATATATTCTCGCAATCGACCAGGGAACTACAAGTTCAAGGGCAATTCTATTTGATCATAATTCTAATATTGTTGCGTCTGATCAGAAAGAATTTACTCAATATTTCCGAAATCCAGGATGGGTGGAACATGACGCAAATGAAATCTGGCTGTCTGTGCTTTCTGTCATGGCAAGCTGTATGCAGAAGGCAGGTGTTCAGCCTTCTCAAGTTGCTGGTATCGGTATAACTAATCAGCGAGAAACTACTGTTATTTGGAATAAGGAAACAGGTCTTCCCATTTGCAATGCGATCGTCTGGCAATCAAGGCAGACTGCTGAAATTTGTGATCAGCTTAAAGAAAATGGATATGATGAATTGTTTAATGAAAAGACAGGTCTGCGAATTGATCCATATTTTTCAGCAACCAAAATCAGGTGGATGCTTGACCATACCGAAGGTGCTCAAAAACTTGCCGAAGAAGGAAAACTGCTGGCCGGGACAATAGACAGCTGGCTGATATGGTGCCTTTCAGGAATGAAAGTACATGCGACTGACTATTCCAATGCATCAAGAACACTTCTGTATAATATTTATGAGAAGAAATGGGATAAAGATCTATGCAGAATCATGAATATTCCCATGAATATGCTGCCAGAAGTAAAGGATAGCAGCGGTGTGTTTGCATTGACCGCGCCATATCATTTCTTTGGACAGGAAGTACCGATTTCAGGTGTTGCTGGAGATCAGCAGGCTGCTTTGTTTGGACAGAATTGCTTTAGTGAAGGAATGACGAAGAATACTTATGGGACAGGTTGTTTTCTGCTGATGAATACAGGAAATACACCAAAGAAGTCCAGCAATGGACTTGTTACCACCATTGCCTGGGGCTATCGAGGTGAAATCACTTATGCTTTGGAAGGTTCTGTATTTGTGGCTGGCTCTGCAATACAGTGGCTTCGCGACAAGATGAATTTCTTTTCCAAGACATCAGAGTCTGAAGCATTGGCAGAATCAGCTAAAAAAGATAGCGGTGTTATGATCGTACCAGCATTTGTCGGCTTGGGTGCTCCATACTGGGATGATCGCTGCCGTGGAGCAATTTTCGGAATAACCAGAGGAACTTCAATTGCTGATATCACAAGAGCAACGCTGAATTCTCTTGGATACCAGACACGAGATATATTGACTGCCATGCAGGAGGATTCCGGCACTCAAATTCCAACGCTCAGAGTTGACGGGGGAGCATCCAGTAACAATTATCTAATGCAGTTCCAAAGTGATATCTTACAGTGCAGTGTAATCAGGCCAATGAATGTCGAAACAACGGCACTTGGCGCTGCCCATCTGGCTGGTTTGGCTGTTGGATATTGGAAAGATCTGAAAGAACTTGAAGAAATTGATGTAGGCATGAAGGAATACTGTCCTGAAATGTCTCAAGAAAAAGCGGATCATCTGTACAGCAGATGGTGCCAGGCTGTTGCTGCGGCAAGATTATTTCCAACTGAATAGGGTTAAGTAAAGG
>SABF01000317.1 GCA_009929095.1 Erysipelotrichia bacterium | reverse complement strand
GGATAGCCTTCTGCATATTTATTGGTGAGAATAGATCCGGCTGCTTCGCGAACTTCTTTCGAGCAGAAATTTTCTGACGCAATCAATTCGATATTGTGATTCTGACGTGCCTGTTCATTTTCTATTGCCTGCTTCAGTTCCTGATCCTGCATGACATATATCCTCCCTGGCAGTTATCCTCTGCCCCTTGAATACTTGCTACCAAATATACACTATTTCTGGATCGCTGACTCAATTTCTTCCATGCCTATCGGCCCTGGTCTCAGTATTTTGATCTCGGCCTGGCTGCAGTCAATGATCGTACTGGCCTTGCCAAAGGTCACAGTCCCCTCCAGCATTCCGCCAAGTCCCTGACAGGAACGCTCAATCTCATCAAGACTGGTGCATACCGGCTCACCCGACTGATTGGCACTGGTCATAAACAGCGGACAGCCTACTGCTGAAATCAGTTTCCTGACCGCCTCGCTGGTTGCCATGCGAATCGCCAGTGTAGCCATTCCGCCATTAACATAGTCAGGAATGCCTTCCTTCTTCTTTAATATCAGGGTGACCGGTCCTGGCATCAGAGCCTGAATCAATTTTTCACTGCGGGCATCCGTTTCAGCAACAGACTGTATCTGTTCCAGGTCACTGCACATGATCGGAAATGCCTTCGTTTCCGGCCGATGCTTCAGCTCACGAAGATTTTCCTGAGCCGTCAGGGAGTCCATGCGGGCACAGACGCCATAAACAGTATCCGTCGGCACACTGACCGTTCCATCATTTCGGAGTATCTCAGCCAGCTGTTCGATTTCTGATTCTCTGTATCTTCTGATTTTATTCATATTGAGTTTCAGCGGAACATGCCGAGGATCATGGAAAGTACCACCATGACAGTCATCACCAGCATGAAGTTCCGCATCAATGCCTTCTTTCTTTGATTTGTGCTTCTCATGGATACTATCTTAGCATCGTTTGCGGTAAGATTAAGTACGATTCTACAGGAGGATTCCATGATTAATTTTGAAAGCGACTATACCGAAGGATGCATCCCTGCAATACTCGAGGCACTTGAAAAAACAAACAGCGAACAGACCAGCGGCTATGGTGAAGATCCCCATTGCGAAAATGCCAGAGATCTGATCCGCAAAGCCTGCCATGCACCTCAGGCTGAAGTGCAGTTTTTAGTTGGCGGCACGCAGGCCAATATGACTGTCATTGCACACACCCTCAAGCCTTACCAGGGAGTCATCTGTGCTGACAGCGGCCACATCAACTGTCATGAGACCGGAGCCGTTGAGGCATCCGGACACAAGTGCATTGCCATTCCCTCCAGTGATGGAAAGATTACTGCAGCAGAAGTGGAAGAAATCATTCTCTTTCAGAAAAACAATGAATCGTTCGAACATATCGTTCAGCCAGGCATGGTCTATCTCTCCTGGCCAACCGAAACCGGAACACTGTACACCAAGAAAGAACTGACCGCTCTGTATCAGCTCTGTCAAAAATATGGCCTGAAACTGTTTGTGGACGGTGCCCGCATGGGATATGGTTTGGCCTCAAAGAACTCTGATCTGAAACTATCTGACTTTGCAAAGCTGACCGATGTGTTCTATATCGGCGGCACAAAGGTCGGTGCACTGTTTGGCGAAGCAGTCGTCATTCTCAATGATGACATCAAGGAAAACTTTCGCTATTCCATTAAGGAGCGCGGCGGCATGCTTGCAAAAGGCAGACTGCTCGGCATCCAGTTCGAAACCCTGTTTGCCAATAACTGCTATCTGAAGATTTCTAAAAATGCCGCAGTGCTTGCTGAACAGCTCGCTTTGGCACTGAAGCAGAAGGGATACCAATTCCAGTTCAAGCCGGAAACAAATCAGAGCTTTGTCATCATGACAAACGCCAAGATCAGGCAGCTCAGAAAGAACTTTGCCTTCCATACAAACGGCGTCATTGACAGGACTCATACTGCCGCACGATTTGTCACAAGCTTCATGACCAGTGAGGAGAATATACAG
>SABF01000316.1 GCA_009929095.1 Erysipelotrichia bacterium | reverse complement strand
ATCGAAAAATATATTTCAGACAACAGTGACTTGTCCAGAACCAGAGTTCAGACTTTATGTGAAGATGGATTGGTGCTTGTCAATCAAAACTCGGTAAAGAGTTCTTTTAAGGTATCCGAAGGGGATCAGATTGAAGCTGAGATTCCAGCGGATGAACCAATTAATGTCAAACCGGAGAACATTCCTTTGGATGTTCTGTATGAAGACAGTGATGTCATAGTCATCAATAAGCCTAAAGGCATGATTGTTCATCCAGCACCAGGAGTGTATACAGGAACCCTGGTCAATGCACTGCTGTACCACTGCAGGGACCTGTCCGGTATCAATGGAGTCATACGTCCGGGGATTGTACATCGGATTGATAAAGATACAACTGGCTGTATAGTTGCCTGCAAAAATGATTTTGCCCATGAAAAGATCGCAGCTCAGCTTTCCGACAAAACATGTCATCGCGAGTATAAGACCATTGTCATGGGGACTCTTGAACATGATGAAGGACTGATTGACGCTCCAATTGGCCGGGATCCGTCTGATCGTCAGAAGATGAAAGTGACGGATAAGAACAGCCGTGAGGCAAGAACCAGATTCAAGGTAATTGAACACTTCAGGGACAGTACTTATGCAGAATGCATTCTTGAAACAGGCCGGACACACCAGATTCGTGCTCATATGAAATTTATCGGCCATCCGGTGATGGGGGATCCTAAATACGGGCACATCTGCAAGTATATGGATACACAGGGCCAGGTTCTGCATGCTTACAAACTGACATTTGTACATCCGAGAACCGGTGAGTCTATGACTTTTGAGGCACCGCTTCCGAAGTATTTTGATGAACTTCTCGATATTTTAAGAAAGGCCTCTGAATGAATCGGATTAAGCGATTCTCTGCTCTGCCGAAAGCAACCACTGCAGTGATAATCATCTGTATTGTGTTTTTTTCATGTGTTCATCTGATTGATTTTGATGGAAACAGTGCAGAAAGGGCAATCCTGTGTCTTGGCTACTATAAGCCGTTTATCATCGCTGGAGAATGGTGGCGTCTGATAACCGTAGGTTTTGTTCATGTGCAGGTTTGGCATTTGGCAATGAATCTCTTTGCAATGTGGAATCTTGGCTCTCTCATGGAGAAAGTCTATGGCAGTGTAAAGTTTGCGGCGATTCTTATGCTGTCAGTGTTATGCGGAAGTGTATTTCTGTTCATTATGACTGGCAATACAGTATCAGTCGGTCTATCAGGCGGACTTTATGGACTGATGACTGCAGAAATCTACTGGATTGTCAGAAATGGTGGTTTGAATCATCCACAGATTAAGGATTCTCTGATCAAAACGGTCATTGTCAATGCGGCAATCAACTTCATTGGCGGTATCGCATGGCAGGCACATCTGGGAGGAGCAGTGTGCGGTATCCTAATGGCGGTTCTGTTCGATCAGGACCCATCTTCACGAACTTTAAAACGGAATGCAGCTGCAGCAGCAGTGATTCTTTTTATTGCGGCAGGTATACTTTTCAGCAAAAGTGAATTTATTGCAGAAAATGAACAGTATTTGAGAACGGATATGACTATTCTGAAATATGAAAAGGAACACGGTCTGGAAAAACATGCAGAAAATATGGCTGTTCGACTAGATGATCTGTATGGATCAACTATACTGAGTACATACATAGGAGAGTAATCATGATGTCAGAGAAACGTAAAGATACACTGACCTGGGATGAATATTTCATGGGGCTGGCTCATCTTTCTGCACTGCGTTCCAAAGATCCGAGTACTCAGGTTGGTGCAGCTATTGTTGATGAGAATCATCGAGTAGTATCGGTCGGATACAATGGATTTCCCAAAGGATGCAGCGATGATATCTATCCCTGGGGCAGAGAAGGCGGAGTTCTGGATACTAAATACGCCTTTGTAGTCCATGCAGAACTGAATGCAATTCTCAATAGTCCTCGTTCAGTTGCCGGATGTTCCATCTATGTCAGCCTGTTTCCATGCAATGAATGCGCCAAGGC
>SABF01000315.1 GCA_009929095.1 Erysipelotrichia bacterium | reverse complement strand
CTGGATTTTTAAAAGCAATATCAATGACATTATGACTGGATATCGTGTTTTCTCCAGACGATTTGCAAAATGTATGCCAGTAATGAGCAATGGCTTCCAGATAGAAACTGAAATGACGATCTTTTCACTGGTCTATGGAATGAATATCAAAGAATTGCCAATTGATTATCGTGACAGACCTGAAGGATCTTTCTCTAAGATTAATACACTCCAGGATGGAACAAGAGTGCTGCAGACTTTGTTCAATCTGCTAAAAGATTATCGCCCATTTTTCTTCTTTGCATTGCTGGCAATGATCTTTGTAATCCTTGGACTGATCAATGGAATTCCTGTAATTATAGAATTTGCGGAAACTCATTATATTTATAAGATTCCTTCAGCAATCTTAGCCAGTGCACTGTTCATGATTGCATTTCTGCTGCTGACAATTGGCATCATTATGGATTCTATTCGAAATCAAACACGAATTCTGTTTGAGATGCATATGAATGAATTCTTACGGGAAGATAAAAAAACTAAAAATAGCGACCAAAATGCTTAAGTATAATTAGTTGGGCTAAAACTATATTCAAAAAACGCTGAATCTCATTATGGATTCAGCGTCTTTACTGTATAGTTCTTTGTTCTAAGTATTGTAGTCATGCAGGGATCAATACTTTCGTCAAACTCCTGAGATTCAAATACATTAATGACTGCAAGATCTACTTTGTATTTCTTCATGTAACTGCATGCCTGAGAATAATCTTTTGTTTCTTTTTCTTCCCACCCAAAATGCCTTTTTGCCATTTGGTAGAAGTCTTCATCCAGTCTTCCATCAGTGTAATAAACCTGGTTTTTGGTATATAACTGGTAAACAGTTGGAAAGAAGGTTTTGAATCCATCTGCGTGGCTGATCACAGTGATCTGATGATCACTTGGTACCAGTTCTGCATCTCTAATATACATAAATACCGAATAGTCTTCATCAGATATCTTCAATATCGGATCTTTATTGATTCCATCTTTCAACTGGTAATTATATGAAGTAAAGGTTTCAATAGAGGTAAATAGATTCAGGTGCATCAGGCATACTGAAGTGATTGCCAAAGTGCCGGATATCCAAGGCAGCCATTTTCTGGTTCCAATAAAATCTTGAATAACCAGTGCGTATATTACAATCATAAATGGATTGAGAATGATATCAAATGCTCTATAGTAGACGTTATATGTATAGGTTCGGGAAATTCCTGTAATTGTAATTGGATTCAGAAATATGACCATGGCAAACAGCATTGTAAAGGACAGCCAGCTGCGCTGTTTCCAGCCTTGCTTAACTACCAGGAAGTATCCAAACCACTTAAGAATAATCAATATTCGTTCAAGCGGATTGCTGTACATGCCGAACGGATCCAGTATCATGTCATAGTTTGCATAGTTGTCGAAGTAGTTGGCAATATTGATCTCATAGTATGGATTGGTAATCCAGGTATAGATAGAGAAGGCCACAAAGAAACATGGAATAACGATCATCAGCAGTATCTTTCCATACTTGTTCATCCAGATATCTGCTTTATCCTGAAATGGATCTTTGGTAAAAAGAATTGAAGCATAGATGATCAGGATCAGTACGGTATAAGCAGCAGTGATCAATGCTCCGTACTGACATGCAAATGCAAATACATAGAAGACAACAGGCAGGGCAAGCTGAAAGACCGTTCCAAATGCCTTCTTCTCTTTCTTTACAAACAGCCATGCCATTAAGAGGTACAGAATATCAACACTGATAAACATATAGGAACTAGAACTTGCAAGACCTGCAGCAATGACTGCAAAGAAGGCGATATAAGGAACTTCTTCATTCTGCTGATACCTGCGATACAGTATCCACAGCAGCATTCCTACTAGCAGTGTTCTCCAGGTATTGCCATAGAATGCATAGGCAACACGCCAGTAGTAGAAATTGTAGTAAAACAGCAGAAACAGCAGCAGCCAGGGCAGCAGTCTGCCCAGCTTACTTCTGAACGATTCATTCAGGT
>SABF01000040.1 GCA_009929095.1 Erysipelotrichia bacterium | reverse complement strand
CTGTATACCTTCACAATCAAGGCGTTCAAGCAGTGTCGCATGTTGACACAGCTTCAGTGATTTCACCTGTAGATACAGCATTTCTAATTTCTTCTTTGAGTGGGATGAACCTGCTGCTTGTTTTGTGATTGCGGAAATAGTAAGCCACCTCCTCCTGATTCATAATTTCATAAACACCTGTACGTGAATGATCTGATCGTTCATATAAACGCTGACTTGATACACCGGAAAGTACATCCTGAATCTGAATTTCAGAAACACCTAAATCTTTCATCCGTTCTATTGCATTAACACATGAAGATGAATGAAGACTTGTCAGAACAAGATGACCAGTCAATGCACACCGGACAGCCATTTCTGCTGCAGTACTGTCTCGTATTTCCCCTATCATGATAATATCCGGGTCATGGCGCATCAGCTGTTTAATGCCATCTGCATAGGACATGTGCTGTCTGTCATTAACCTGAATTTGAACATATTTTTCTGAAACAACTTCAATCGGATCTTCTAGGGTGTATATTTTTTTACCTTCTGTTTCATTTAGGACCGTGTACAGAGAAGTTGTTTTTCCCTGCCCAGTTGGACCAGATAGAATAAAAAGTCCGGATCGATGTGTAGTTATCTTCTTCAGCCATGCAGTATGCAGAGGATTGCAGCTGAGCATGGATACAGAAAGTGTTCCATGCTGATTCAGAATTCGCAGTACGCCGCTTGTAATGTGGTAGCTGGAAATCAGAGCAAATCGAAGCGAAAGAATCTCTCCGTCAACTACTGCTTCAAATCTACCAGTCTGAGGCTGCAACGTGTTTGACACATCCATGTTTGCTCGATACAGAAGATAACGAAAAAATCTCGCATCTTCTTTCTGCTCCTTCAGCTGTCTGATGACTCCATTCACCCTCATTTCAATCAGCAGATTTGAGTCACTTCCATGCATGCTGAAATGGATATCCGTTACATGATTGCGCAGAGCTATCCTGAGACATTCGATCAGTCTTTCTTCCATTTCCGACTCCTTCATAATAGTCATACGCACATTTGCAGTCTGCTCCTGCAAAATAAAAAACTGCTTCTCAGCAGTTGATATGTGTCTATGCCCTAATGAAGGTATGGATTAACCTTTAGTTCCTGCGAGATGGAAGAAGCCGGACCATGACCTGGATAAACTGTCAGATCTTTTGGCAGCTGACTCAATTCATGTAAAGACTGTATCAGCTGCTCCTCACTGCCGGAATACAGATCAGTTCTTCCGCAGTCTCCTGCGAATAATGTATCGCCGGTAAACAGAAGGTTCTTGTAGCGAATGCAGCTGCTGCCAGCGGTATGTCCGGGTGTATGGTAAATCGTAAGCGAAAAAACACCAATCTTCATATTTCCAGATTTCAAATCTTTGATCTTGTGATAGATAGGCGATTCAGTTCCATCAATACGGCCAGCCTTGGGATCTGTTAAAGCAAAATCTTCTGGATTCATGTATATGTCGCAATGCAGAGCATCAGCCAAATCGTCTGCTGCCATTGTATGATCTGAATGACCATGAGTAAGGATAATACCGTCTGCGACCTCACCAGATATCATTTGTGACAGAATTTTCTTTGGATATCTGGATGGATCAATGATAAGTATGTGACCATCATCGTGCAGGATGTATATGTTTTCTTCATATAGTCCAATTGGCAGAATGTCAGTTCTCATATTGATTTAAAAAAATAATCGCCGCGCGATTATTTCTTCTCCTTATGCACAGTTTTCTTCTGGCATACTGGGCAATACTTTTTGATTTCCATCTTCTCGGTATGCTTGCGCTTATTTCTTGTTCCAATATAGTTTTCTTCACCGCAAACAGAGCACTTGAATGTAATGTTCTCTCTAGCCATGCCTTGTTGACCTCCTGAATTTGCAAAAGAAGTATATCATAAACAAATATCAATTCCAAGGATTAAATACCTTTTCCTGCGTATTGTCAATTCATTCACTGCCTCGATATTCCAGATAGATCGTGCCATAATTACAATATCTGGAGGAATCAGTATGAAACGAACTGAGACAAGACCAATCTTTGTAAGAGGAATTCAAATTGGCGGTCAGAATCAATGTGTTCTTCAGTCTATGACCAATGTGCCTGCTAAAAATGTAGAGGCTTCTGCTGATCAGATCAATGAACTGGCTGAACACGGATGTGGCATTGCCCGAATGGCTATACTGGATGAGGCAGATGCTGAAGCAATTCCTGAAATCATTAAAAGAACATCGATACCGCTTGTAGCAGATATTCATTTTAACTATCTGCTTGCATTGAAGTCTATTGAAGGCGGCATTGATGCGATACGCATTAATCCAGGCAATATCGGTGAACGAGAACACACAGAGGCAGTTGTACGTGCATGCAAAGAACGTGATATCCCAATTAGAATCGGCATCAACTCCGGTTCACTTGAAAAACAGTTTTTGGATCAGTATGGCGGTACCCCATGCCCAGAAGCAATGATTGCTTCGGCAGACCGCCATGTGAAAATCCTTGAAGAACTGGATTTTCATGACATTTGTCTGTCATTCAAGTCTTCTGATGTTGAGCTGACAATTGCAGCTTATGAAGCTGCCGCAAAGCACTATCCTTATCCTCTGCATCTTGGAGTCACTGAAGCAGGCGGCTTTGCAGAAAGCGCGGTGAAGTCTTCTGCAGCTCTTGGAACACTGCTTCATGAAGGTATTGGCGATACAATCCGCGTGTCTGTCTCAGGACCTCCAAAAGATGAACTGATTATTGCAAGACAGCTGCTGCGATGCTTTAACCTTGCTCATGATGTACCGAATCTGATTGCCTGTCCGACCTGCGGCAGAATTCAGTATGACATGCTTCCAATTGTTAAAGAAATGGAAGAATACCTTAATACCATTCATTCCGATATTACTGTTGCAGTCATGGGATGCCCAGTCAATGGCATGCAGGAAGCCAGTCGAGCAGATGTTGGAATTGCCGGTGGCTATGAAACTGGAATGCTTTTCCGCAAAGGCAAGCTCATCAGAACCGTACCTCAGGCAGAACTTTCACAGGCATTGAAAGAGGAAATAGATCAGATTATAAAAGAGAGGGAGTCTTGATTATCAGACTTCCTCTTTCTCATACTTTGCTGTCCAATTTGGACAGTATAAATTGCTCTTCAGCATAGAAATCTCATCAGAATATGGAGCCTGTTCATTAATCCAAGGGGTCTCCAGTATTTTAATAACGTTATCTATACGAGGATTGACAGCGATAGCGTGCAGTTTTTCAAACCCGATTGTCCCCATTCCAAGATTGGCATGACGATCTTTATGACTGCCCTTTTCATTCTTGGAATCGTTCAAGTGTATGACATGCAGTCTTTCAATGCCAATGAGATGATCAAACTGATCTAGAATCTGATCAAAGTTCCCAACATCCATGCCGGCATCATTGATATGACATGTGTCAAGACAGATGCCAAAGTGCTCTGCCTGATTAAGATGAGAAAGGATCTCCGCCAGCTGTTCAAATTCAAAACCGATTTCACTGCCTTTTCCAGACATTGTTTCTAGGCAGATAGTCACACCATCAGGCAGATTGTGAACTCCATTCAATGTTTTTACTGTCGTCTGAATTCCAGTTTCCAGATCAGTTGATGTATATGCTCCAGGATGCAGCACAAGATACTTAGCACCGATTTCAGCAGTTCGGTTCAATTCATTCTGCAGGAATGTTCCAGCAAGTTCTGCTACTTCTTTCTTAACAGAATTTGCCGGATTAATCAGATACGGTGCATGTACGATCATTCGATCCATAGGAATGCCATTTGCTTTCATCAAAGCCTGTGCTTCTTTATGATGCAGTGATGATACTGGTTTCCTCAGCGTATTCTGCGGTGCTCCGGTATACAGCATCAATGCATTGGCATGATAGGAAAGTGCTTCCTTCACACTTCCCTCCAAGTATTCCGGTGCTGTCATACTGACATGGCAGCCAATGATCATTTTCTGTTTCCTTCTGCCTCGCGCTTCTCAATGCTGCGCTGTTTATAGATTGCTTTTTTTTCTTCCTTGATCTTGGATCGTATGAAATCGCGTTTCTTCTCACGATGAATTTTCTCGATTGCGGCTGCCCGCTTTTTCTTGTATCCCGGCTTTACCTTGGCATTTTTCTTTGTCATCATCATGGAGATTTTCTTCTCCATCTCATCATCCGGTTTGATATGTTTCTGGCCATAAGCACGCAGCTGCTGCCAGTCACCATTGCGATATCGCATATGCTTGAAATGGATTCCGCGTTTCATCAGAGAACGGATAGATGCATTATCAGCTTCTGTATAAAGTGCATAGCAGGTTCCTTCAGCTCCAGCCCGAGCAGTTCTGCCAGCTCTGTGAATATAGTATTCCAGGTCTTCCGGGAAACCGCATGAAATAACATGTGTTACCGAATTCAGGTCAATGCCTCTTGCAGCAAGGTCAGTTGCTACAACATAGGTATGAGAACTATCTTCCAGCTGTTTCATTGACTGTCTGCGCTTACGGCTTTCCAGATCGCCTCTCAGCTCCAATACAGATCTGCCATTTTTTCTCAGATCAGCAGAGATATTCTTTACTTCTTCTCTGGTATTCGCAAAAATCAGACATACATACGGCTGAAATCCCGGGAGGATAGATTCAATGGTTTCAACATAAGAATGATGATAGCAGGGAATCAGAACATGATCGATTTTAGGATTGAAGCGTTCTGTCTCCTCAATTCTGAATGTCAGCGGATGATGCATATACTTTCTCAGAAATGGCTTTAGCTGATCAGGCATAGTTGCACTGAATGCCATCATCTGAAGATGATCCGACATTCTGCCGGCAAATGCGTCAATCTCATTCAGAAAACCGTATTCCAGTGTCATATCTGCTTCATCTACAACCAGAATATCTGCTTTATCTATGCGCAGTGCCCCTGCCTCCAGAAAGAGATCCTTAATTCTGCCTGGGGTACCAATAACTATATGAGGCTGTGTCTTTTCAATCTGACGGATTTCTCGCTCACGATCAACACCGCCAACCGCAAGTCTGACGACGAGACCCTGGTTCGCTTCCTGCATCTTTTTCGCCTGTTCATAGATCTGTGATGCCAGTTCTCTTGTCGGCGCAGTAACTACTGCCTGTACATGCTTCTGTTCCGAATCCACTTTCTCCATTAACGGGATCAGGTAAGCATGTGTCTTACCGGTTCCTGTTTTTGAAAGACCGATGATATCTTTGCCTTTGACTGCTGCAGGAATCACCTGTTCCTGAATTGGTGTCGGCATCCTGAACCGATTCCCATGTATGAATTTCAATGTTTCCGGCTTTAAATTAAAGTCTTCGAATTTCTTCATAAACTATACAATACCTCTATTCTGATATACTGATATCGGGAAGATTATACCCGATTTATTGACTTTTAGGAAAGGAGATGCTGAATGGAAATAATTCCTGTGGTTCCAAGAGGCTACTGTCAGGGTGTCGTCCGAGCAATTCAGATTGCCCGTGACACTGCCAAAAGCAATCCAGATACCCCTATAACAATGCTAGGCATGATTGTTCATAATCGCTATGTTGTTGATGCCTGCTCTGTTCTAGGCATTCGATGTCTGGAAGATCCAATGAAGACCCGTTTAGAACTTCTGGATAAAGTTAATGAAGGCATCGTCATCTTTACAGCTCACGGTGTCAGTGACAGTGTGAAAGAGAAAGCTCAGAAAAAAGGTCTTAAAATAGTTGACGCTACATGCCCTGATGTTATGAAAACCCATCAGTTGGTACTGGAGCACTGTAAAACAGGAGGAGATGTTGTTTATATTGGCAAACTGCATCATCCTGAAGCTGAAGGTGTAGTATCCCTGAATGAACAAATACATCTGGTCTCTGATGAGGCTGATGTCTGCAGTCTGAGCCCTTCTCTGACAAATGTGCTGATTACGTGTCAGACCACACTCAGCATGCTATCTATGAAGAGACTGCTAGTTCTCTGTACAGAACGGTTTCCCGATGCCAGAATAGCACCTGAAGTATGCAATGCTACTGCTGTTCGTCAGCAGGCAGTAATGAATCTTAAAAACATCGATGTGCTGATTGTTGTTGGAGATCCGCATTCTAATAATTCAAATCAGCTTCAAAATATTGCACTTAATGTCGGCATCCCGCATGCATGGCTTATTGAAGGAACCTGGGAACTCAAGGAAAATATGATAAAAGGATACGATAGGATCGCAGTGACAAGCGGTTCTTCTACTCCGACTGCGATCACATCACAGGTCATTGATTTTTTAAAACAATACGCTGATGATGGAATTTGGTGTCCTCCTGAAACACTCAGCGTTCCGGTGATCTGAGATCCTGAAGTTCCAGTTCTGTCAGTGCTCTGTATTCTCCTGGTGCAAGTGATTCATCAAGCACCAGGTTTTTCATGCGTATACGCTTCAAAGCTGTCACTTCATTGCCGCGGGCAAGAAACATACGCTTGACTTCATGGAATTTACCTTCATGAAGAATCAGATGACAGGAGAATTCATTGATGATCGTGCACTGAGCCGAAAGACACTGCTCATCACCATCAATGACAATGCCTTCTTCAAAGGCCTTAACGTCATTTATTGTTACTGGCATTTTAAGCTGTACAGCATATTCTTTTTCAACATGTTTTCTTGGCGATAAAAGCTCATGAGCCAGCATTCCGTCATTCGTCACAAGCAGAAGTCCGGTTGTATCTTTATCCAGACGTCCGCATGGAAACAAATCACGAAATGGTTCGTCAAACAGATTCATAACCGTGTTATTTCCTTTGGATGCGCTGATCAGGCCGGCAGGCTTATTCAGCATAAAATATGCATATCTCTGGTAAGCAATGACTTCATCATCCCAGCAAACCAGATCGTGTTCCGGATGTACCTGGATTGATGGGTCCCTGACTTTCATACCATTTACTGTAACAGCACCGCTTCTGCAAGCTCGCTTAATCTGAGACCTTGTAGCAATACCCATATCTGAGAGTAGTTTATCCAGTCTCATCAGTGTTTTCTCCCATGCAGAAATGATCTAATTGCACTTGGAAGCGATCGATGAAAAATCGCCTGCGGAACTTTCATGACAGAAGTAACATAGGCATAAACAGCAATGCCTGCCACAGTATAAACGGCTATCTGCAGCCCGGCAATCACTCGGGATGTTTCTACTACATTAAATCCAGCCAAGTGCAGCAATGAAAAAATACCATTCATTGCCAGACATCCAATCATCATTTTAAAGAAGCGAATCAGTGTATGTTTGTAAGAAACACCGAACTTATTCTTCACTTTAGCTAGTGAGAGATAAATAATCGTCATTGAGCAGGCTACACTGGACATAACAGCCCCGCCATATCCGATTGCTTTAATCAGCGGATAAAATGTAAGGCACTTAACTGCAAATCCTACACACAGATAGAATATGGACTCTCCGCGTAAATGAAGTGTCATCAGCATGCTAGAACAGATCGGGGTAAGAGTCGTTGCCAGTGCAAGAATGCTGCAGTATTTCAATACCGAGGCACCGTAATCCAGATTGACTGATCCATACATCACGTAGTATACCTGCCGCGAAAGTACCAGCATTGCAAAGCAGACAGGCACCGCTATATACAGCACAGTATCAAGACACTCGCGGATATTCTTTCGCAATTCCCTAAAGTCATGATTTTCGAAGGCAATTGTCATATATGGTACAATTCCGACTGAAAACCCGGCTCCAAGCACCTGTGGAATGGATGTCAGCTTATCGCATTTGACTTCCATTATTCCATAGATAATCTTGGCTGTATCGTACTTCATTCCAAGACTCGTCATTGTCGTAATGAAGTACTGGGTGTTGATCAGTGTCTGAGAATTGCCAAGAATTGCCGCAAAGAGGTATGGCAGACCAAATGCCAGCAGTTCCTTGACGATTTCTCCCTTCTCAGCCGGTTCCGTTTCCTGCGTTCGGGCAGCTCTTGCAATTGCTCCAATCCTTTTGTGATCATATCTCACATAATAAAAGATTGCACACAGCGCTCCGACAGAAGTACCTAGAATGGCCATATACACTGCCCAGATTCCCGGCATGTGCAAACCCCGGACCAGCAGCCAGCCAACTGCAAGCAGAAATACAACACGGATAAGCTGTTCAAGTATCTGTGTGTCCGCATAAACCTTCAGATCCTTAAATCCTTGGTAAAATCCTCTGTATGAATAAAGAATTGGAACAATAAACAGAGCCAGAGAAAGAATGATGAAGGACATCCGCATCTGTGAAATATCAATTGCCCCCGCTTCAGATCCTAGTATTGACTTTGAAAGAGGCGATGAAATCAAACAGAAGACGACTGCAGTCACAAAACCAGACGCTGCCAGAATACCAGACGAAAGTTTCCTTACAAGCATGACAGTTTTATAGTCTTCTCGCTCTGTATACTTGGCGATAATTGCTGCAATGGCATATGGGAGTCCGGCTGAACAAATCTGCAGCAGTACATTGTAATAAGAATAGGAGGCCGAATAATAAGCCATATTCTCATCACCAGCCAACGCGGTAAATGGGACCATATAGAAAAGACCAATCAGTTTGGTGATAAACACACCTGCTGAACTGGTCAGCGAACCCATAACAAACGACTGTTTTACTTTCTTTTTAGTGCGTTCTGTCATCCGTTAGACGCTCCGGGATCAGCGGTTTCTCCTGACTCTGTTTCATTCTGCGGTACAGAACCGTCCATCGTCAGATCAAACGAAAAGAATTCTCTGGTTGTTCGTTCCTGATTCTTGTCCTTCCATTCGACAAGCAATTTCAGTTTAACATTAGAATCTGTACATTCACCTGAGATAACAAGTCCTTTTACATATCCATTCTCAGTATAGGATTGAAACGGTATTAGATTGTAATCTGCATTATCAAGAATGCCAATGGAAGGCATCATCTTGTCAGCCTCATCATAGGGAGTATCGTTTTCCACCGCAAGCATCATCACATCGTACATGGCAATCTGCGGCTGATCCAGAAAAATATAGTATCGATGAGTACCATCTGGCATCTCACTCATTTCTGAACTCAGGTGATAGTAAAGAGAAGACTCTATGAACTTGTCATTATCTTCCACTGCTGTATAGTAGCCCTGATATGATGTCATGGCTGGAGAAACGCCATTAATTGATGCTGTGCATCCACTGAGCATTAACAATCCTGAAAGGCAGGCAATAAAGACTTTTTGCATGTATTTACCTCGCTACTGATTATACCATACAGGCAGTGTGGATAGAACAGACGAAGAGCGCCGGAGCGCTCTTCTTTCATGTCATCACTTGAATGTCAGTACAAAGTAATTCTTTTTGCCTTTCTTCAGTATCGTGAACTCCTGATCAAACGCATCACTCTTATGAACAGCTGCATCAAGCCCAGCAGCTTTCTCACCATTCACCTGCACCGATCCCTGCTGAATCAGGGTTCTTGCCTCAGATTTTGACTTGGCAAGCCCGCTGGCGATCAGGGCATCAATCAAAAGGATTCCGTCCTCTACTTCCTGTTTCGGTGCATCCTTTAGTCCATCTTTCAATTCCTGAGCAGTCAGATCTTTGATAGAACCGTGGAACAATGTCTCTGTAATTTTCTTTGCCTTAGCCAGTCCATCATTGCCATGAACAAGTGCAGTCAATTCGTCTGCCAGAGCCTTCTGACCAACACGGTTTTCCGGATGCTCCTTCATTTCCTGTTCCATAGACATAATCTCTTCCGGAGTATGCATGGACAGCCGCTTTAGATAATCAATGATGTCACTGTCAGCCACATTAAGCCAGAACTGGTAAAACTCATAAGCGTTTGTGCGTTCAGGATCAAGCCAGATATTCTTACCTTCTGATTTGCCAAATTTAGATCCGTCACTCTTTGTAATCAGAGGTGAAGTAATCCCCCATACTTTAATGTTTTCTCCCTTTATCTTGCGGATCAGTTCCATGCCGGAAGTGAGATTTCCCCACTGGTCAGAGCCGCCGATCTGCAATTCACAGTGGTACTTTTCAAACAGATTCAGCCAATCAGCTGCCTGCAGAATTGTATAAGTGAATTCTGTATAAGAAATTCCGGTATCAAGGCGCTTTGAAATAGTATCTTTGTTCAGCATATAGGAAACATTGAACAGTTTGCCATAGTCACGCAGGAAAGCCAGCAAATCCAGTTTTCCAAGCCAGTTATAGTTGTTTTCCATGATTGCAGCATTGTTTCCATCAAATGATAGAAACTTTGATAGCTGATCCCTAATACAGTCAGCATTATGCTGAACTTCATCCAGCGTTAGCAGTTTGCGCTCCGTTGTCGGACGCGGATCGCCAATCATTCCAGTAAAGCCGCCGCACAGAGCGATTGGGGTATGTCCCGCCTTCTGGTAACGGCGAAGCAGGAGCACCTGCTGCAGATGACCAACATGAAGAGAATCTGCAGTTGGATCAAATCCGCAGTAGCAGACAGATGGATTCTTCAGTCGTTCAATCAAGCCTTCGTAGTCAGTACAGTCCTTTAC
>SABF01000039.1 GCA_009929095.1 Erysipelotrichia bacterium | reverse complement strand
CACCAGGAGAAATCCTTCCGGCTTCACAGCAGAATAATGATTTTCATCTACTGAGTAGTGCATCATTGCACCATTGGCCTGATAAGCAGCGATGGTATGAAATGAAGGTTCAATGTAATCTTTCTCTGCGGCCCTCAGTTCATAAATCTTATTCTGTGCTGAAAGCTCAGTCATGTTCCCCTTGGCTGCATTCTGTTTGACCCAGAAGATGAACTTAACCATGGCTGTGCCATCTTTAATATGTGCATTCTTTGTAGCACGGATTTCAGCGGAGTTCTTTACTGCTCTGAACAATTCAACCGGGGACTTCTCATTCAGAATGGAATTGCTCGTATCCAGATGAGCATACAGATCTGCATTCAGCTTGCCAAGATCCGCCCAGATAACCTGATCGCGGAATCCCATCAGATCATCCGCCAGTGCATCATAAGGTCTGACCGTCACACCCTGATTCTTCAGATATGTCTTAATGACCGGCGTCAGTTTCTGACGATCAATATAGTAGGAAACTTTCTTTTCGGTTACTACCGCAAATGCATAGGCGACCGGTGTGCAGGCAATATCATTGCCGCGAACATTCAGAAGCCAGCACGGATCCTCCAGTGCAGTCAGGACCAGTGCATCTGCATTATTGGCCTTCATCACTTCACGAACGCGAGCAATACGGGTCTTTGCGTCTTCACCGGTATACTTTTTTTCCAGAATATACAGTTTCTCTTCCGGCATCTTCGGACGGTCTTTGCCCCATACCTGGCCAGCCAGATCTTCAGAAAGAACAATGGATGCATTTTTCTTCTTCAATGCATTTGCCAGCATCCTGACATTGGCAGTTGACATTACCCTGCCGTCAAATCCAAGCACACCATTCGCAGGTGTCGCATCAATCAGATACTGCAGAGGATCAGGAACTCCCGGCTGGCGCAGACGCATCAATTTAACGCCTGTTCCCTTCAGTTCATCTTCAGCCTGTGTGAAATAGCGGCCATCCGTCCACAGTCCGGCAAAATCCTCAGTCACAACCGTGCAGCCGGCTTCTCCGGAGAAACCGCTCAGCCAGGATTTGCACTTAAAATAATCAGCCGTGTATTCCTCAGAGAGATGGTCATCCTCATTTGGAACATAGTACACGTCGATCTTTTTTTCCTTCATCAATTCTCGTACTGCAGAAATACGTTCACTTACTTTCATGATTCACCTCACGTCATTATTATAAACATTCTGTAAAATTCTGCAGAATGTCATGCATGAAATCTATGGTTCATTTTCCTCCAACATCATGAATTTCTTGTGCTTTCTGCCGGCTGATTTCTACATTTTTATCATAATCAAGACGAAACAGGAAACAGTATAAACAGTCAAGAACAAAATGAGTTGCATTATAGGATGCAAATGATTCGATTTTTACTGTGAACGAATCATCTTCTTCGGTTCTTACTGTAATTACCTCATTGCTGCATTTTGCAACAGTGCTTTGCAAATTTGCCGTAAGCGATACAATGTAACCCTTTCTGTTGACTAGTATCCTGACACACTCAAGGATCTGCGGCGTTTCACCTGATTGAGAGATCACAAGATTCACTGTATTATTATCGCTCGAAAGTGCATAACCATCTTGTAAAATTGAATTGAGATTCACATTAACCTGTTTTCCCAATCTGACCATTTTTGTCTGAAAATCCAGTGCAACAATCGCTGAGATCCCAACGCCGAATATGTTAATGACATTCGCATCATGAATTCGATAAACAATACGTTTCAGCTGAGTATAGTCAAATTCATTTATTACCTTATTTATCGTTGATGCACTGAGCGAACTCATATTTCGGGTGATTTTCTCGAACGAATCGGATCGCGAAAAAGGAAGATTTGTATCAACAGTTTCATGCCTCCGCGACTCTTCGTATTCCAAACTATAGCGGATACTAAAATCTTTATATCCCTGCAGTCCAAGTTTCCGGCAGAATCTTGTAATTGTTGCCGGTGATGTGAACGTCACATCTGCGAGTTCAGAAATAGACATGTTCTTGATTTCATATCCATTGGTCAAAATATAATCGGCAAGAACTTTTTCATTATCAGTAAATTCATTGCAACTTTTTAGTTTTTCAATAATCATGTTGTCCTAACCGCTGTCTTACTGATTATACATGAAGACTAAAAAAAGCAGTACTCCAGTCAATCTGAAATACTGCGAACAGATTTTACTTATTAAATTCGGATACTTTTCCAGACTTCATTAATAACATGGTTATTACAAATCCAGATGTAATCGAAACTGCAATGCCAACACAGTACATTGGAAAATTAACCGCACCTAGCCATGCGCCAAATGAGAGTATACCAGAGAAAGCAAAGTTCGTTGCCGCCACACCCCCAATACCGAGAACCAGTCCAGCCAGTGCACCGGACGCAACCATTGTCGCAAGCAGAAGTTTACTGCGCATAACGATTCCATACAGTGAGGGTTCAGTAATTCCGCATAAGGCATTGGTGAATGCAGATGAACTTGCTGTTGCTTTGTCATTCTTGTTCTTTGCAAATACTGCTACAGCAAGACAGATGCCCAGTACCGCATAGTTGCCCATTCCGCCTGCGGCAATCGCATATTCATAGCCTTGCTCAGCCATGATGCCAAGCATAATCGGTGTAACTGCCCAGTGCATTCCAAGCAGAATGATGATGGAGAATAAACCGCCAAATACGATATCTGTCAAAATCACATTGCTTGCAAGCACTGAATATAAGGATTTAATCAAGTTCCCAACTAATCCGCCGATCGGCCCGAATACCATGATTGTCAGCGGAACAAATACGAACAGACAGGCAGCCGGCACCAGAATGAACTGAATTGCAGAAGGCAATGCTTTCTTAAGCCATTTTTCAAAGTAACTCATACAAAACACCGCAAGCAGAATGGGAATAAATGAGCCGCCGAAGTTAAATGCCGGGAAATTGATTCCAAGTAAACTGGCTGTTTCACCAGTCACCAGCATGCTAGATACACCCGGATACATAATTGCAGCTCCAAGTGTTGCCGCAACATATTGATTGCACTTGAAGTGCTTTCCAGCTGTAAAAGCCAGAAGAATCGGGAAGAAATAGATCAATGAATAGAAGATAGAATAAAATGTTTGATATGTCAGTCCAGCACTGTCAACAACTCCTACGTTAGCCAGCAGTCCAATGATACCTGATGCGATACCGCCAGTTGCAAGAACTGGAATATAAGGTGCATAAACATCTGACATCATTTTTGTGAAGCGATCAAAGAGACCGATCTTCTTCTCTTCAGCCGGATCATTGACTTGTTCGCTTTCCTTGATGCCTATAGCTTTCATCTCAGGCATATTTACCAGTTGTGTATATACGTCATCAACTTCCGTCCCAATCAGCACATGATAGGAACCTGCCGCTTCTTGAACTCCCAGAACACCAGAGATTGCCTTGAGCTTATCTGCATCTGCAAGAGATTTATTCTTGAGATTGAAACGCAGACGCGTTGCACAGTGGATAACATCTTTGATATTATCAATTCCTCCAACTCCTTCAATGATTGCTTTGTTCAGATCTGTGTAGTCTTTCATTTGATTATCCCCTTTCTTAAATATTAAGTGCTGCTGTGTGTCCTTCAAATACTGCATTCATGATTGAACTTGGTTTTGTGCAGTCTCCGATAGAAACCGTGTTTCGAATGATACCGTACAGACTTCTAACTGTATCTCTTCTGGATACAAGACCAGTTGCAAGGATTACATTGTCATAAGCAAGACGATGAATCGTATCATTTTCAATATCTTTTATGAGCATGGCATCTTCTGTGATTTCCTGACACACTGTTTTTTTCAGGACTTTGATACGATCGCTGAATCCTTCTAATTTCTGCCTCATTGCCTCTCTGTAAAGGCTGTTGGCATTTGATGATAGTGAATCTGTTATTTCAACAATTACTACTTTTCTATTCTGTTCAGCCAACTCCAGGGCTAGTTCACAGCCGATACTGCCGCCGCCTAGAATCACGATGTGTTTGCCCAGGTTTTCGACATGTTCAATTGCATTAATTGCAGTTATAACGCCAGTATGTTCTATTCCATTGATCGAAGGGATTCGTTCCATTGCCCCAACTGCGATGATCAGTTTATCTGGTTTTAATTTCTGCAGCAAATCCGGTGCAGCCTTTGTATCCAGCAGTATTTCAATTGGTCGTCTGCTGATCTGCGTACGATAATAGTCAAGCAGACGCTTTACTTCATCCTTGTGAGCTTCCTGTGCAATGTACTTCAGCATGCCGCCCAGTTTGTGTTCGGATTCAATGAGTGTAATATGATGCCCCCGGTCACTCGCAGTTATCGCCGCTTCTAGTCCACCAGGACCGCCGCCAACAATCACAACTTTTTTTTCTTTCTCGTCTTTTTCAATCAGTGCCGGAATAAATGTTTCGTTGTGATATCTTGGGTTTACTGAACAGCCGACATTCCAATGATCTGACGCAATGTGATAGCAGTTTGAACAGCGAAGACACGGAACAATATCGGACGGTCTGTTCTCCATTGCTTTCTTCGGCCAATACGGATCTGCAATCAGGGATCTGCCAAACGCAGCCATATCCACATATCCATCGCCAATCATCAAATCCGCCATATATGGGGTCATGATTCCGCTGACTACAGATACGGGTATGGACATTTGCTTCTTCACTTCCCTAGCCCACTTCAGATTAGGCATGTATTCTTCCAGATTTGTTGTAATACAGTGGACATTTGCTTCATGGACTTTATCCATGCCGGAAGAAACCTGAACAGTATCTACGTATCTTTCTGCAAGTTTCAAAAATGACAGAACATCAGCAAATATGATTGAACCATCGACCCATTCATAAGCACTGATCCTCATATCAATCGGGTAATTTGGGCCGACCGCACGTCGCACTGCATCAAGTATTCTTAGAGGGAATCGACTTCGATTTTCTATACTTCCGCCATATTCATCTTCCCGATGATTGTATATCGGTGAGAGAAACTGGGCAGGGAGCCAGCCATGTCCAAAATGAAGGAATATGGAATCAAACCCAATCTTTTTCGCTCCAGCTGCTGTTTTGGCATACCAGTCTATCGTTTCGCTCATCATTGATTCGTCCATGGCTTTTACAACTGTTCCATCCGGCTGAACAAAACTGCAGGGACCTTTTGCATAGTCTGATACTCTGGCTTCAGCACCTCCGTGAAATAATTCAATTGATGCCTTCGCGCCTCCTCGATGAATCTTCATAACTCTTTCGTGAGTTGTATCACGTTCATATTTGTCAAATAACCAAGGTTCGTTTTTTGAAGCAAAACTTGATCTTCCAGGCTCAACGATGGCATGTCCAGCAATAACCAGTGCCGCACCTCCAATTGCTTTTTCCTCATACAAATCGCCTGTTGGTGCTGCAATGATGCGGTTCTTTAATATCATTCCATTTATCTCAATTGGTTTAAATAGGTTATCAAACATCTTTTTTCTCCTGCAACGACAAGGTAATCTCATCTCGCAAATAAAAGAAGATGACTGCGATCACCTTCAATTTATTTTCATAATCAGCAGTAAAGCGCTTACATAATGTGAAAATTATTTTCCGTATGTTTGCGATACAATCAAGAATCTACTGATAAACCGGGGTTGAAAGATGTTCCTGCAGATACCGTGCAAAGCCATGGTCAGCAATGGATGGCGCCTCATCAGCGGACACAGCCTTTGCATCAGCCGTACCATTTGCCATACAGATACCGTATCTTACATATTCCAGCATCCCAATATCATTGGTAGTATCTCCGAATGCCATCATCTCATTTGGCGTGATCTGCATCATGGCAGAAATAATACGCAAGCCTACGCTTTTATCCAGAAGCGGATGACTGACCTCAAGCAGATCATCAGCCGTTTTGAATACCAGATACTTCGTACTGTTATGGCTCTTTGCAAACGCTTCTGCTGCTGCCATCTGTTCCGGTTCCATCATGAACATGATTTTAACCTGCGGTTCTTTCAGCACAGTTCTGATATCAGTCCGGACCAGATGCACTCCGATTCTCTTTTCAATGATTCTGGTGTGCGGGGTGATCTTCTGTGTATAAAGTGCAGTGCCATCATACACTGCCGGGATCAGTCCCTGCGGTTCATATAGATCAATGATCTCATTCAGAAGATCTGCCGGAAGGCTGTATGTCTGTACACGTTTGCCAGTGGAGATTTCCAGCACTTCGCCGCCATTGGACCCAATGATATAATCAGTAACCTCATGCAGGTTCCAGCCCCTCAGAACTTCCTTCATAGAATCAATCGGTCTTCCTGAGCAGACAGAAAACTTCACTCCCATTTTCCTGACTCTGGCTATTTCTTCCGGCACCGATGGATCACACTGCCCAAGGCTGTCAATAATAGTTCCATCCAGATCGCTGGCAATCAGACGGATCACTTCAGATCTTCTCCAGCCAAAAATCTCATGATGTCATCACGCTTGGTTTCCATATCCTGGTAGCCCAGATCATACAGTTTCTGACAGTTTTCCTTATCACCGCGGAAACGGCTGATCGGAATGGAGGCAGATGGACGGATTGTCATTGCCTTCTTTTCCTTTTCGAGAAGCTCAATGATGCCGATCTGCTTGTAGTAGTTGAGCTGACGGATGCTGTAATCCTGATATACCTGCGGATACTGTTTATAGATATGTCTGATCATGCAGCGAACAATCCTGGATGTAGGTTTGCGAACATAGTCTGCCGGCTTGGTGGTAATGATCAGATGCCTGGTGCAGCCGTGCAGTACCGAACGTTCAATCGGAATCATGGTAGTAATACCTCCATCCAAAAGCCGTTTATCCTCGTAATCCACAATCGCAGAGGCAACCGGCAGCGCACAGCAGCCGCGCAGCAGGGTCAGATTGTCATCCAGATCCTGTGAGTCAAAGAAGATGGTTTTACCCTGCTTTAGATCATACGCACCGATTTCAATTGGGGCTTTCTGATCACGAATTTCCTGGACCGTCATGTGCTCTCTGCCGATCAGATCATCTTCAAAAATATGCTTATAGGCAACATAGTAGCCTTCACGCTGAAATGCTTTGAGTCCTACATTGTCCTTATTCGCTGCATATACAACTGACATGTTGTATGGAATCTGCTTATTGCCCATCCAGTAATTGCATAAATATACTGCACCGGAAGAAATGCCGACCCCATAATCAAATGTCACTTGATTGTCATTGAGCCAGGCAAGTGCTCCGGCTGTAAAGGCTCCGCGCATTCCGCCGCCTTCCAGTACCAGTCCATTCATTTTCATATCCATCCCATCCCTCTCTAAAACAGCATTGCCATCAGTCGCAGTACTGCCCTGATCCAGCGCCGGACCAGATTCACACTCTGACAGTCCTGCAGAGTTATTTCCACTGACTGCTTAAGACTGTCTTCAAAGTCTTTCTTAATCTTGATTACTTCCGGTGTATCGTACATCAGCACCCCATCCTCAAAGTGCAGAAAGTAACTTCTATAATCCGTATTGATACTTCCGCAGAGAGCAATTCGATCATCTGACACGATATTCTTGCAGTGATTGAAGCCTGGTACGTATTCATAGATATGAACACCGGCTTTGATCAGCGGCTCATAGTTTGCCTGTGTAATTGCAAACACCAGATGTTTATCAGGAATATGCGGTGTAAGGATCTTCACCTCCACGCCATTCTGCACAGCCAGTTTCAAAGCAGTCTGCATATCCTGATTCAGAATCAGATAAGGCGTATCAATATAGAGGTAATTCTTTGCCATGTTTACCATATTCAGATGAACACTCAATCCAACATCCGTGTCATCCGTAGGCGTATCCGAAAATGGCTGAAACAGTCCGCTGTATGCTATTTTGGCACATGGAATATGATATCTGGAATAGTCTATCATTTCCACATCATGTCTGAGATAGCTGTACATGCCAAGGAACATAACGGTTAATGACCAGACTGCATCTCCCTTGATCATGACTGCAGAATCCTTCCAGTAGCCATAACGCTCAATGCGATTCATATACTCATCAGCTAAATTTACTCCGCCGGTGAATCCCACCTGATTATCAATGACACAGATTTTGCGGTGATCGCGATTATTCATCTGAACAATCAAAGCCGGACGCACCGGATTGAAGCGATAGGTCTCAATGCCCATCTGGTTCAGTTTGCGATCCGTATGCCACGGCAGTTTCCCCATACATCCAAAATCGTCATAGATCAGTTTTACTTCCACACCTTCGCTGACCTTCTGCTTGAGTATTTCCAGAATTTCATCCCAGCAGGAGCCAAGATCAACTATGAAGTACTCCATGAAAATAAAGTGTTTTGCCTTTTTCAGTTCTTCCAGAAATGTCGGGAACCATTCTTCACCGCTTTTGAAATAGGTCGCATTCGTCTGATCATATACCGGAAAACTGCTGGAGTTCAGAGCATTAGAAAAGATCTTGTTCATGTCCGGATGACCCGGCAGCAGCCAGTCAATCACCTTGGGATCCTGCACCAGCAGATTTTGCATGCGCAGGTCTGCCTGGGTCGTCCCTCGAGACAGCTTCTTCGGCATCTTTCTTCCGGCACAGAGCATATACATCATGCCGCCAAAGATTGGCAGTGCCAGGATCATGACCACCCAGCCAAGTTTAAATGCCCCGTCTTCATCCCGATTGATGACCGTAATCACCATGACAATGGAAAATACATCCAGAATTGGCGTGATTTTATATGCCAGAGCAGTGTTGTAAACCCAAGCAAAAAGAACATATACCTGCAGCAGGACAAGAACGATTTCCAGCACCAGCCTGCTGGATACAAACTTCAATACACTTCGAAGAATTTTTCCGACTTTTTTCACATAAAATATGATAACACAAACTAAAAAGCTGTCGTTCCGCCAACAGCCTTAAGTACTACATAATCTTATATTCGTATATATTCTTAATTGTTTCACCGCGCTTGTACAGCCAGTGCTCAGGCGGAACATTCACCGTTTCCAGAAAAGTTCCATTCAGTTTTTCGAGCGTATGACGGGAAGGCACATTGTCCGGCGAGCAGGTAATAATCAGTGTATGCATGCCGTATTCATCCGCTGCAGTTCGAAACAGCAGCAGACAGGCTTCATAAGCATATCCATGCCCCCGTTCTGAAGGTTTGATGTTGTAGCCGATATTGCCGGCATAGTACAGTTCACGATTCATGCCCAGCCGCAGATCACAGGCACCCACTTCATGCAGAGAGCCATGAAGATAGATACGATAAAAAACGGAAGGCACATACTGATTGTCTGCCCGTGCTTCTATTATCTTCTCCGGGATCAGATCCACTATTTCCCCGGAAATCCGCGTATCTTTCTTTTTGTGAAACAGCCATTCCAGCATGCATTTCCTGCCATTTCCATTCTGAATTATTATATAAGAAAAAAGACACGGAACAATCATTCCAGTGTCTTAAATATATCAAGATAAATATCCAGCAGTTCCTTTGTCTGCTTATTGTCCATCTGGTTGGTATCCGTTTCGTTTATGCTGAATCCGTCCACCAGTGACAGATGATGCCCAGTGATCCTGCCATCTTTGACAGCTACGACTTCAGGCACCTGAAATTCCGGATTGCCCTCAGAATCCTTTTCAAAGATTTCATTCAGATGGGTGCATAGTTCATTGTAATCCGCCTCGGCCACCTGCTTGCTGACATCAATATAGTAAATTGTAATGCCCAGCTGGGAAGCAGCCGCATCCATGACCGGTACTGCTCTTTGGCACCAAGGGCAGCCTGTCTTGCCATAGTAAATCACTCCAGTTCCGCCTTCGGTAAACAGGCGAATGGATTCCGCCAGCGTTATTTCCTTAAACGCCGGATTGGCATCGGTCAGCCATTCGTAGCCTGACATATCCACATCGCTGACATTCAGTGTTACTGAACCAGCCTGGGCAGTTCCATCCGTCAGTACGGCAGCGGCAGATGCGGTCGGTGATGCGGTCGGTGCGGCACTTGCTGCCGCTGTATCTGAGGTACAGCCGGCAAGCAGTACTGCCGCTGTCAATCCTGCAATCAGTTTTTTGTATTTCATCTTCTATATACCTCTTTTTATTACTCGAACAATACTATCAAAACGAAACGGTCAGTGCAAGAATGAGGCATCTTTCATTTATGATGTCATATGCAGAAAAGACACAGAAAAGGCACTGCAGAATCACAGTGCCCTCTTAAGAATCTGTCATCGAAACATTATTTCTTCATCTTTTCGATTTCTTCTTCTACTTCTTCCTGTCCCTCTTTATATAATTCAAATTCATGAGGATCCAGTTCCTTGAGCAGACGCAGGAATTCTCCTGCATGAACACGCTCTTCATCTGCGATGTCATACAGCACATCCTGAGCCAGTGCATTGTCTGTTGATTCTGCCAGCTGCTGGTAAAGCTGTACTGCTTCATACTCTGCTGCGACCATGAAGCGAATGGAACGAATCAGTTCCGCGTCTGTCAGCTTTCTGTCTGCTTTGTTTCCGCTGAATGGATTTCCGAATTCGGGCATTGTATCTTCCTCCTCAGGCTGAGCCTGTTC
>SABF01000038.1 GCA_009929095.1 Erysipelotrichia bacterium | reverse complement strand
TTCCAGAGCTTCCTTACCGGGAATATCCAGATGATTGGTCGGTTCATCCAGAATCAGCAGATTGGAATGCCTCAGCAGAAGTTTGGCAAAGGAAAGCCTTACTTTTTCACCGCCGGAAAGCACATCTACAGTTTTGAATACATCATCCGCAGAAAACAGAAACTGTCCAAGCACGGATCTGACCTGTGTGCGTTCAAGATCCGGATACTCATCCCACAGTTCTTCCAGCACTGTCTTGCCGGATGAAAACTGCGCTAGCTGCTGATCAAAATAACCAATTTCTATCTGATGGCCAAACAGATAGCTGCCGCCAAGCGCCGGAATAAGTCCCATCAGTGTCTTGACGAGAGTGGACTTGCCAGTGCCGTTGGGACCAACAATAGCGATACGATCGCCTCTTCGCATTTCCATGGACACACTGCACAGCGGATGATCATAGCCGATTTTCAGCTTTTCTGTCTCCAGCACCCGTTCACCGCCGCGAATCTTCGGCGTAAAACTTGCATGAAATGTTCGATTATCCGCCTGCCGAGCCGGATCAATCTTTTCCATGCGATCAAGATATTTGATCTTTGACTGGGCAAAAGCAGCTTTATTCTTCTTGTAACGAAACTTTTCAATCAGTTCTTCAAGCCGCCTGATATCCTTCTGCTGACGCGTATAGGCATCCTGCTGGCGCTCAATGCTGTTTCGCTTCTGAATGACATAGGAGGAATAATTGCCGACATACTTCGTCATCACGCCGTATTCCATGTCATAGACAACATCGGCTGTATGATCAAGAAACATTCGGTCATGGCTGACTGTGACTACCGCCTTTGGATACTTTTTTACATAGCCTTCCAGCCATTCAATCGTTTCCATATCAAGATGATTGGTTGGCTCATCCAGAAGCAGGATATCCGGTTTGCTCAGCAGCAGTCTGACAAAGGCAATTCTTGTCTTCTGGCCGCCGGAAAACTCACCAACTTTACGCTGCATATCTTCCGGATCAAAGCCAAATCTTGTAAAGACGGTCTTCATCTCAGATTCCCAGTTGTAGCCATTCATCTCTTCAAACTGTTCCTGAAGATCTGCATACTGGTTCAGAAGTTTCTCAGAAGAATCTGTCTTCATCCGATCTTCGAGCTCATGCAGTTTATTCTGCAGTGCAAAGACCGGCTCATATACTTTTTCCAGTTCCTTCTCAACCGTCCAGTCATCATGGGCAAGTGCTTTCTGGGCAAGATAGCCGATGCTGGTGCCGTTGACCATGGATACCGTTCCTTTATCAAACGGCATCTCTCCGGCCATGCACCTTAAAAAGGTCGTCTTGCCGCAGCCATTGCGGCCGACGATCGTAATTTTTTCATGATTCTTAATCTCAAACTGCACATCTTCAAAGACCGCATCGGCCCCGAAGTATTTGCAGGCATGACTTACCTGATAAAGCATCATTGACTCCTCTAGATGCGGATATCGACGATATGCTTAGCCATTCGTTTGTCTTCCGGCGGCAGCGTCATGTAGCTGGGGGCAATCGCTGTGCACAGATACTCATGAGGATTAGCCGCAATGGGCAGTCTGGTATCCTCAAACGGTACATACTGCACCGGATAGATATCGTCGTAGCGGAAGATAAAAGGATGCAGAGGGCTCTTCCATACCCAGGTGAGATCGAAGCCGATATATTCGGAATTCTCTCGGCGGCATCGCTCGCCGTAATCTCTTGCGTTTTTGATAATCAGGGATTTAATCCCTCTGGCATTGTGATGAAACAGATTGTCACTGATAATCTCCGGGACCATCAGCAGCTGATCCGCAATTCTTGGCGGCAGATCCTTCCAGCGCATCGGCGTGACATAATCATAAACAAAGACATCAACAAAAATACCGTCACAGCCTTCATAGCCGGTGCAGCGATTGCTCAGAAGCGTATTCACTTCTTTCAGATAGGTGCCCTTCCGACGTATCTTCATGCCGGGAATCAGAACATTGTAGCGATCATCGCTTTCCCAGCATTGGTAGCAGTATTTCTCAGGATCCAGCTGATCCTTGAGCACTTCCTGAAACCGATAGTAATCATCCTTCATCATGGAGATGTCCGCATCGTCATCCCAGGGAATGAATCCTCCATGCCGGACAGCGCCAAGAGCAGAACCGCCATTCAAAAAATAGGGAATGGAATTCTTCTGGCAGAGGGCATCGATATCCTTAAGCATATCCAGAAGCACCATCTGCACATCATGTACCGTGATGACAGAGCCATCCGGATTGGTTTTCAGTATGTACTGTTCCATTCTCTCCTCATTTCAATCAGAACATCAGGTTGCGCGGCGTCCTTGCAAAAGGAATGACGTCGCGGATGTTCTCCATGCCCGTGATGTACATGACCAGACGTTCAAAGCCCAGTCCGAATCCGGCATGCTTGCAGCCGCCGTATTTTCTCAGATCCAGATACCATGTATAAAGACTGCGATCCATGCCGAGTTCAGTCATTCGCTTCTCCAGCATGTCCAAACGCTCTTCTCTCTGGCTTCCGCCGACCAGTTCGCCAATGCCCGGAACCAGGCAGTCTACTGCAGCAACGGTTTGGTTATCATCATTCATGCGCATATAGAACGACTTGATGTCTTTTGGATAGTCCGTGAGAAACAGCGGCCCGCCGGCAATCTTTTCACACAGATAGCGTTCATGCTCAGAATTGAGATCCATACCCCATTGAATATCCTTGTTTTCAAATTCCACATCGGCTTTCTTCAGAAGGTCAATGCCCTCGCTGTAAGTCATTCTGCGGAATTCCGCATTCTTCACTGCATCAAGTTTCGTAATGAGTCCCTTTTCAACAAATTCATCAAAGAACTTCATCTCTTCCGGGCAGTTGTCTTCTGCATATTGAATGCAGTACTTGACCATGTCTTCAATCAGATCCATATCATCGGAAAGATCCGCAAATGCCATTTCCGGTTCAATCATCCAGAATTCAGCCGCATGCGTAGTGGTATTGGAATTCTCTGCTCGGAATGTCGGACCGAATGTATATACGTCACGGAACGCCAGAGCATATGCCTCTGCCTGAAGCTGACCGGAAACGGTCAGGCTGGCATGCTTGCCAAAGAAGTCCTTTTCATAGTTATCGTCCTTGCGGGTAGTAACCGTAAAGGTTTCACCGGCACCTTCAGCGTCACTGCCAGTAATCAGCGGGGTATGTACATAGACAAAGCCCTGATCCTGAAAGAATTCATGGATCGCCATTGCCAGTGCACTTCTGACTCTGAATACCGCAGAGAATGTATTTGTGCGCGGTCTCAGATGTCCGACTTCACGCAGATATTCAAAGGAATGACGTTTCTTCTGCAGCGGATAGGTGCTGTCGCAGCTGCCTTCAAGATTCATTTCTGTAACCTGAATTTCAAATGGCTGCTTGGCTTCCGGCGTTGCCTTATAGAGACCGGTTACACTGATGGCAGTCCCGGTCAGCCATGCGCATGCCTCTGCATAGTTGCTGAGTTCTGCGCCATACACCAGCTGAGCATTCTTAAAATAGCTGCCGTCGTTCAGCGCAATAAAACTAACATTCTTGCCGGAGCGGTTGGTGCGAATCCACCCCTGCAGAGATACATATTCAATCTGATCCTTTTCAAGTTCTGTTCCTTCTCTGGTGAGCTCATAGAGTTCACGTACTGTAATGTCAGTGAGCATTTTTTCTTCCCCGTTCTATTAGATTCACTTATGCTTGGAATTAGTCTCAAAGACCAGTTCCTGAATATTTGATACGACATCAATGGATTTGACAGAAACTCCGGCCGGAACAGAAAAGTGATCCGTTGAAAAATTGACAAATCCCTGAATGCCATTCTCCACAAGCAGATTTACAGTCTCCTGTACCTGCTGGGAAATGCAAAGAATTGCAATCCGACAGCCATGCGGCATATGTCTGGATACATCATTGATATTAAATACCGGTACATTGGTTTCTCTGACTGTCTGAGGCTCAAGGTCAAATGCGCATACAATCTCACCAACAACGTGATTCCAGTGATTGTAATTCAGCAGAGCACGGCCAAGATTTCCGCATCCGACCAGAATAATTTTCTCATCGAAGTTCATTCCGAGTTCTTCCGAGAAAATCTTGATCAGGTCATCAACATTATAGCCATATCCCTGTTTGCCCAGATTGCCCAAAAAACTGAAGTCCCGGCGGATCGTCGTAGATTCGATGCCTACATAATCTGCCAGTTCGCGTGACATGATACGATTCGTTCCGTTTTCTTTCAGTTTCCTGAGTGCTTTTAGATACACCGGGTAGCGGTGCAACGTCGCTTTTGGTACTGCTCTTGCATTTTCTTCCATCTGCCCACCTCATACAGAACCTTACGGTCTTGTGAAAATCTTACTTTAATTCACCAGGCATTGTCAAACCCGGATCTGCCGCCGCATCAAATCCGCCAAAGCACTGATGCTTAAATGCAGCATATCCAGCAGCTCCGATCATTGCCGCATTGTCTGTACAGCAGTACATTGGCGGAATGACAAGTTTAGTTTCAGGAATCTGCTCCATTCGTTCACTCATTAAAGCACGCAGTCTTGAATTTGCTGCAACACCGCCTGCGAGCACAATCATCTTCGGCTGATATTCTTTTACAGCAGCGATCGTTTTATCAACCATTGATCCAAGGGCTGTTTCCTGAAATGCATAGCAGATATCTTCCGGTACAATCGGATTGCCCATCTTTTCTTCTCTGGCGGCGAGCTGCAGAACAGCCGTCTTCAGGCCGGAGAATGAGAAGTCATAAGGATTGGCAGTCTTAGGAATCGGCAGTTTATAATGCGGCTTGCCATTTTTAGCCATTCTGTCTACGACCGGTCCGCCTGGATAGCCAAGTCCGAGTACTCTTGCGACTTTGTCATATGCTTCACCAATTGCATCATCTCTGGTAGTACCAAGCACTTTGAAGTCCCAGTCGTTTTCCATCCAAACAAGCTGAGTATGACCGCCTGAGACAACCAGTGCCATCAGCGGAAACTCCAGTTCGCTTACAAAATGATTTGCATAGATATGGCCGGTAATATGATGAATGGGAATCAGCGGCTTATGAAATTCCCAGGCCAATGTCTTGGCAGCCTGTACACCGACATGAAGCGATCCGATCAGCCCAGGTCCCTGCGTATAGGCAATTGCCGCAATATCTTCCATATCAGTTTCTGCTTTTTTCAGCGCTTCCGTTATTACCGTGGAAATATTTTCAACATGAATGCGGCTGGCCACTTCCGGCACAACTCCGCCATACTGAGTATGAACATTAATCTGGCTGGAAACAATATTCGAAAGAATTTTCGTTCCATCTTCCACTACAGCACAGGCTGTTTCATCACAGCTTGATTCAATTGCGAGTAACTTCGTCATTTTCTAGTCCTCCAAGCGGCATCACCATGAGATAAGCATCTTCACATGGATCGCTGTAATAATTCTTTCGGGTATTGACCCGGATAAATCCGTGTTTCTCATACAGTCGAATCGCGGCATCATTCGAAACCCGCACTTCAAGACTCAGGTTCTCGCAGTTTGAAGCGACTGCGTCATGGACTATCCGCTTCATCAGATCATCGGCAATATGCTGCCGCAGAAATTCCGGTGCAACTGCCAGGTTGGCGATCTGTGCCTGATCATACATCATCCACCAGTCGCAATACCCGGCAATGATTCCATTTCTTTCCTCAACAAGCAGATGAGCAAATGGATTCTCATAAAGCTCATACAAGAACTCTTTTTCCGGCCATGGCGAAGTAAACTGTGCAGTTTCAATGTTCAGTACCTGATCCATGTCCTGCTGGATCATTGTCCGGATCATTTTGCCTTCGGCATATATGACTCTGCCGTCTTAAGATATTCCGGAACAACCAGGTGAACATTGTCCGCCAGCTGCCACTGATCTTTCAGAATCAGGAAATTTTCGCAAAGATCCGGCCAAAAGTCTTCCCGGCCTACCAGATGTCCGTCTCCGGCAATCACTGTCTCAGGCCTGATCTCTTTCAGTATCTCTTCGCATGAGAGAACTGATTCTTCTCCGTTCAGCACTGCTTTGTCATAGACTGCAGTATATGCCCTTCCGCCTCTTGCATCCAGCAGCACGCGGCAATGCTCAGCCATGCCTGCATACAGCTGCAGGGTACTGATTGTATAAAGAGGAAGATTCTTCATAGCACAGAATACTTTGGAAACTGTCATAGCGATGCGGACACCGGTATAACTTCCCGGTCCTTTTGTAATCACTATGCGATCTATATTTTCCGGCTGCAGATCAGCAGCTTCCATGATCATCTGAAGCTTTGGAAACAGTTCTTCTGACTGTCTTTTCCAACAGGATTCCTGCACTTTCTGAATCAGCTTATCATCTTTTATCAGACCGATTGCAAGATATTTCGAACTGGTATCCATACATAATGTGATCATTTCAATTCCTCCAGCAGTTTTTCATAAACTGCACCCTTTGCCTGCATATCAAACTCTCTCTGATCAGCTTCAAGAAGATGAATCGAGATAAAAAGAAATTCTTCCGGAATCAGAGAAGGCACATACTGAGACCATTCAATCACCGTCAGTCCGTCATCATCAAGAAATTCATCAAATCCCAAATCCTGATGAAGGCCTTCAAGACGATAGGCATCAATATGATACAAAGGCATTCTTCCTTCATAAATCTTCAGAATGTTAAATGTAGGACTGGTTACATTCTTTGAAATGCCAAGTCCTTTGGCAATTCCCTGTGTCAGTGTTGTCTTCCCGGCACCTAAATCTCCGTCCAGCAGAATTACCATATTAGGCTTCACGCTCGATCCGATTTTTTCACCAAGTTTCCAGGTCTCTTCCATTGAAGAGGTATTGATTTTCAGTTCTTTCATATTTTTCCTCGCCTTGATATTATACAGAATCCAGTGCTGGATATCTGTTTAAATGAATACACAGGATCAAAAAAAAGGCATCCCAATGAAGGAATACCCTTGATGAACCGGCGGCGAGCGTGGTTTACTATGGCAAGCATAGCTATCTCAGCCCCTGGAGTGCTTAACTTCTGTGTTCGGGATGGGAACAGGTGTGACCACTCCGGAATAGTCACCGGATCAACTCAGAGAGATTGCTCCCTGAAAACTGAATAACAGTAATAGAATAGACATTTGTTTCGTCTTTCTTTAAAGTCGTGGGCTTTCTTAACGATTGTTTGTTTCGTTCTCGCGTGATTAAACCTTCGATCTATTAGTATCAGTCAACTCAATGCCTCACAGCACTTACATCTCTGACCTATCAACCTCGTCGTCTTCAAGGGATCTTATTACGTTAAACGTAGGGAAATCTTATCTTGGAGTCGGTTTCGCGCTTAGATGCCTTCAGCGTTTATCCGATCCATACTCAGCTATCCAGCTGTACCACTGGCGTGATAACTGGTGCACCGTAGGTATGTCCATCCTGGTCCTCTCGTACTGGGGACAGCTCTCCTCAAATTTCCAACGCCCACAACAGATAGGGACCAAACTGTCTCACGACGTTTTGAACCCAGCTCGCGTACCGCTTTAATGGGCGGACAGCCCAACCCTTGGAAGTGAATTCGCCTCCAGGATGCGATGAGCCGACATCGAGGTGCCAAACCTCCCCGTCGATGTGAACTCTTGGGGGAGATCAGCCTGTTATCCCCAGGGTAGCTTTTATCCGTTAAGCGACGGCCATTCCATACTGCACCGCCGGATCACTAATTCCGACTTTCGTCCCTGCTCGACTTGTATGTCTCGCAGTCAAGCACTCTTCTGCATTTACGCTCGACGAATGATTTCCAACCATTCTGAGAGTACCTTTGAGCGCCTCCGTTACTTTTTGGGAGGCGACCGCCCCAGTCAAACTGCCCATCTGCCACGGTCCAGTGCCCGGATTACGGAACACTGTTAGAATTTCAATTAAATAAGAGTGGTATCCCAACGGTGGCTCCACTGAGACCAAAGTCCCAGCTTCAAAGCCTCCCACCTATGCTGTGCATATTTAACCGAAATTCAATAGCAGACTACAGTAAAGCTCCATGGGGTCTTTCCGTCTAGTTGCGGGTAACCTGCATCTTCACAGGTACTAAGATTTCACCGAGTCTGCTGCCGAGACAGTGCCCAAATCATTACACCTTTCGTGCGGGTCAGAACTTACCTGACAAGGAATTTCGCTACCTTAGGACCGTTATAGTTACGGCCGCCGTTCACTGGGGCTTCAATTCAAAGCTTTGGCTTGCGCCTGACTTATCCTTTTGACCTTCCAGCACCGGGCAGGTGTCACCCCCTATACTTCGCCTTGCGGCTTAGCAGAGAGCTGTGTTTTAGTTAAACAGTTGCTAGGGCCTTTTCGCTGCGGCTCTTTCGAGCACCCCTTATAGCTAACGTACGGGGTCAATTTGCCGAGTTCCTTGGCAACAGTTCTCTCGCTCACCTGAGGCTACTCGCCTCGACCACCTGTGTCGGTTTTGGTACGGGCCGCTTATTGATTAGCACTAGAAGCTTTTCTTGAGAGCTGGTATCACTTACTTCGCTACTTGGTCACCCGTTCGCTCGTCATCACGCTTTACATCTGTATGCGGATTTGCCTGCATACCTGCTATACGCTTGATCCCCAATCCAATAAGGGGTAAAGCTAACCTTCTCTGTCACTCCATCATTCAATACGCGGGTACTGGAATATCAACCAGTTGTCCATCGACTACGCCTTTCGGCCTCGCCTTAGATCCCGACTAACCCAGGGCGGACGAACCTTCCCCTGGAAACCTTGGTCTTACGGTGTGTCGGATTCTCACCGACATCTCGCTACTCACACCGGCATTCTCACTTCCAAACGCTCCACCACTCCTCACGGTATGGCTTCAACGCTGATTGGAACGCTCCCCTACCACTTGCACTTACGTACAAATCCATAGATTCGGTACTACGCTTAGCCCCGGTTAATTTTCGGCGCAGAGATACTCGACTAGTGAGCTGTTACGCACTCTTTGAAGGATGGCTGCTTCTGAGCCAACCTCCTAGCTGTTTGCGCGTCTCCACATCCTTTTCCACTTAGCGTAGATTTAGGGACCTTATCTGATGATCTGGGCTGTTTCCCTTTTGACCACGGACCTTATCACTCGCAGTCTGACTGCTGGGCATTCTATTCTGGCATTCGGAGTTTGATTTCAATCGGTATACCTAGGTGGTACCCTCATGAATTCAGTGCTCTACCTCCAGAAAGATTCACCCAACGCTAGCCCTAAAGCTATTTCGGGGAGAACCAGCTATCGCCGTGTTCGATTGGAATTTCTCCGCTAATCACAAGTAATCCGCCAACTTTTCAACGGGGGTCGGTTCGGTCCTCCAGTTGGTTTCACCCAACCTTCAACCTTCTCATGACTAGATCACAACGGCTTCGGGTCTATCCCTGCATACTAAACACCCTATTAAGATTCGCTTTCGCTTCGGCTCCGCATTGTCTGCTTAACCTCGCATGCAAGGATAACTCGCCGGTTCATTCTACAAAAGGCACGCCATCACACATGAATGTGCTCTGACTTGTTGTAAGCATACGGTTTCAGGATCTATTTCACTCCGCTCCCGCGGTTCTTTTCATCTTTCCCTCATGGTACTGGTTCACTATCGGTCATATAGGAGTATTTAGCCTTACCGGATGGTCCCGGTGGATTCCGACAGGGTTTCACGTGCCCCGTCGTACTCAGGATACTGCTGGGTTCTTCGTCAATTTCGTCTACAGGGTTTGCACCTTCTGCGACTGACCTTTCAATGTCATTCGACTATCAACTAAGATACTGTATTGCAGTCCTACAACCCCAGCTTAAAGCTGGTTTAGGCTGTTCCGATTTCGCTCGCCACTACTCTCGGAATCACTTTTGTTTTCTTCTCCTCCAGGTACTAAGATGTTTCAATTCCCTGGGTTTTCTTCTCTAAAGTTATGTATTGGCTTTAGGATGATACCCTATAAAAGGTATCGGGTTTCCCCATTCGGATACCCCCGGATCGTTGCCTGTTTACGACTCCCCGAGGCGTTTCGCCGTTAACTGCGTCCTTCTTCTGCTCTATATGCCAAGACATCCGCCGTACGCTCTTTTTCATTTAATCACAACCATACATTGAGATTTACTATGTATGGATTTCTTTCTTGAGAACTGTTAACTGTCATCTGTATTTATTACAGATTCTGTTAATCTTCGTTATCACAACTTTTCAGAAAGACTATCTGTTGTCTTTCTATCTGTTATTCAGTTTTCAAAGAACAATTGAGTACCACCTCTCGGTGATCTCTCAAAACTGACCAGGAATTAGCGAACGTGAAATTTCTCAAACGTCTTTCGTACATCTTTCTCCTTAGAAAGGAGGTGATCCATCCCCACGTTCTCGTAGGGATACCTTGTTACGACTTGACCCCAATCATCAGACCTGCCTTCGACGGCTCCTTCCTTGCGGTTAGGCCACCGGCTTCGGGCATTTCCGACTCTCATGGTATGACGGGCGGTGTGTACAAGGCCCGAGAACGTATTCACCGCGGCATGCTGATCCGCGATTACTAGCGATTCCAACTTCATGAAGTCGAGTTGCAGACTT
>SABF01000314.1 GCA_009929095.1 Erysipelotrichia bacterium | reverse complement strand
ATGTTACGAGAAGCGATAACGAAGTTACCAGCACCACGTCCAGTCTGACGTCCGATTTCAGTTGCTTCTTTCTCAATCTGAGTAATCAGAGATTTAAATGCTTCACCTCTCCAACGTGCTCCACCGATATCAAACGGGTTGCGCAGATCGAATACACCAGCTTTTCCGCCTTCTGTATTGGTATAGCCTGTTTTACCGACTTGAGCAGTAGCGTTAATCCACAGCAGAATTTCGCGGTTGATTTCTAGCAGAATTTCAGTTGCCAGAATCGCAGACAATTCCTGATCAGCGTCTAGACCGTGAACAGCACGAAGGTCCTGAGCAAGTTCGATAGAATATTGAGCTTTCAGCTGGCGAGATTTAGCTTCGACAGTCTGCTTGTCAATACGGAATGACATTTCTTTCCATGGGTTGTTCTGAGAACCGTTGAATCCTTCCTGCAATTCAGCGATAGAAGTTGCCATACCTTCTGCGATTTCTACGACAGCGTTAGCAGCCAGAGCAGCGGTAGCATTAGCAAATTCGTTTGCAGTGATATCGCGAACAGCCTGAACGTAACGAATACCTGCAACATCCAGATCAACAACTGCAACAGTACCAGCAGCAACAGTAGCAGTCAGATCCAGAGGACTGAATACAGTGTGAGCGCCTTTACCAGAGTACATAGAATCTGGAGTACGAGTTGGGTGGAATGCTTCAACAGCATCAGCAGCCAGCGGATCTTTACCGTACATAGAACGTACTGAGAAAATCTGACCGGTTGGACCATTCATCGGCTGAACACCGCAGATGTCAAATGCCAGCATCTTAGGAATCGCACGACGAACCAGACCCATAACAGTAGGACCTACGTTAGTAACTGCACCAGAAGTTTCACCGGACGCAATTTTCTGAGGATCATAACCGTGATCACCATCAACAACTGCTTCTGACAGCGGATTAAGACCTTTCATCATAGCTACCAGATTATGGTCAGTATACGCACCTTCCACGTTTTGTTCAATATCAACGTGCTGGTTTTCAAGAATTTTTGCAACTACGGTCTGACGAGTAGCGCCTTCAATAGCCTCAACTTCTTCGTGATTCAGAACTGGAGCCCATTTTTCAGCAAGAGTCATTTGTTTCATTTAAAATTTCCTTAAGAATTATTGTTCAATTGATACATGTATTTAGATACTTGCCAAATTATACGGCGCGTACATACTGAGCCATGATTGGATCAGCTTTTTTGGATTCGACGATAGGAGCCGGATCACCATTCAGACCGTCAAGATCTTCATTCATTTTACCAGATTTATTTCCTGCAACGTCTTTACCAGTTTTGTCGGTAGCAGCTTTAGTCTGTGATTTTTCCTGTGCTGCGGTATCTTCTGGAGATTTTGCAGATTCAGCAGGGGTTTTAGTAGCAGAAACCATTTCAACGATTGCATTCAGTTTAGCCTGGAATTTATCGTCAAATTTTGTTCCTTCAACCAGAGTAGCGACTTTTTCTTTCTGAGATTCAGTCAGGTCAGCAGTTGCTTCCTTAACGATATCTTTCATTTTAAGCGCATCAAGTTCTTCGCTAAGAGCACGATTAGAGCGAACCATTTTATTAAGTTCAGCAGTAGATTCTTCCAGTTCTGTTTCGAGTTCAGAAACAACGTTTACAGATTCCGCAGGAACTTCAATGTTATGCTCGGCAAATACAGCTTTCATGGAAGCCATTAGACTTTCGAACAGATCAACTTTCATGCCGTTTTCCAGCGCTACTTTGTTGTCTTCTTTCCATGATTCAACCAGATGGTCAAAATATGTGTTAACAGATTCGTTTAGTTCGCTAACTTCTTCTTCCACACGAGCTTCAACCAATTCATCAGCACGAGCGGAAATTGCTTCGATGTGAGATTCAGCCAGAGTTAGAGCGCGAGCTTTAACGGCACTTTCAAAAACGGCGCTGAATTTAGTCTTAGTATCTTCATTCAGTTCAACGGATTCGAAAACGCTGTCCAGCTCAACCGCAGTATCAATATTTTTTGATTCTGCAAGCAGTTGATC
>SABF01000037.1 GCA_009929095.1 Erysipelotrichia bacterium | reverse complement strand
GATTGGTTCAGAGCCAGTTGCAATCAGGATATTTATCCCTTCATATTCTTCATCATTGATAGTCACGCGATGTGCGGCCGTTATTTTTGCATGACCGTAAACAAGGGCAATTGCATTGCCTTTGATCAGTGCTTCTACACCGCTTCTCAATTTCGCTGCAGTTTCATTTTTATATGCTGTCATTGCCTCAAGGTCATAGGAACCTTCCAGTTTTACGCCAAACTGCAGTGCCTCAGAAATTGACTGGTAAAACTGAGAGGCATGAATCAAAGCCTTGGTTGGAATACAGCCAACATTCAGACAGGTGCCGCCAACCTGATTCTCCTCACAGAGCAGTACTGACTGCTTCAGATGCGCTGCCCGAATTGCTGCAGTATAGCCAGCCGGACCGGCACCGATGATAATGAAATCAAATTGTTTCATGTCAGTTCCTCCAAAAGATCTGCCAGTTCTCTGCTATGCTCAATCCCTGATGTTCTGATTGCGGAAGATGCCTCAGATGTATGGCATCCTGTAAGATTCAATTTCATCCAGTCACTGAATTCATCTGTCATCGCATCTGTGAAAATCTGAATATCTTCAATTTTTCCCTGATTTAAAGAGAAACGGATTGTAACTTCTCCAAAATCAAATTTCCTTGATATTTCATAATTGCTTTCAGATTCATGGCGATACAGCCAGTCAGCGGAACGATACTTTGATGAATCTCCGTCTATCATCTTTTCTTTCGCTTTCAGTCCATACTCCGTTTCACAGGCTCGCACAAGTTCATTCTTCAGTTTTGCTATGGTAATTCCCGGGGCTGCCGATTTCAGATTGATCATGCGAGAATGAACTGAATCAACTCCATGCGATTTCAATTTATCACTGCTGACAGATAGATATTTTGCGGCATTATCAAGATTTACATTTACCATCAGTGTCCCGTGATGATAACAGGCCGTTCTGCTTAAGTAGTATGCGCTGCCGCTGAATTTTTTGCCGTCAATCAGAAGATCGTTGCGGCCGCTGAATTGCGCATGAATGCCAAATGCACTGATTGCATTCTGAATGATTTCATACTGTCTGTGCAGATCAAAGTGTTCATGCCATGCGCAAAATGTAAAATTCAGATTGCCTAGATCATGGTACACTGCACCGCCGCCGGAAAGACGGCGGGCAAGATGCCCGCCATCTTCTTCCAGTTTTCGAATTCTGCATTCTCGCAATGCACTCTGATTTCTTCCGATTACAACAGTCTTGTCATTCTGCCATAGATACAGATACAGCTGATTCTCTCCGCAGCAATCCAGCAGTGCCTCTTCCCTTGCTAAATTGACATAGGGATTCGCTGTACTGCTGTTTACCAGGATCAACTCAGTGATGCTCATATTTCAGGATTGTATGCCGGGCGGCACTGACCTCATCCGGTCTGCTGTACTCGGTTGTGTAAGGTGCCTGCGACAGATCCGGATTGCTGTTTCTGGCTTCTTCATAAATGCAGTGCATGACATCAGATACATGTTTCAGCGTATCGATGGATTCTGTTTCCGTCGGTTCAAACATCAGTGCTTCATGAACAATCATAGGGAAATACATGGTGGGCGGATGCATCTCATAATCAATCATTCGTTTCGCTATATCCAGTGCCGTCACACCGGTCTGCTGTTTCATTTTCTCAAGACTCAGCACAAACTCATGCATGCAGGCAGCGTTATATGCTGATGGATATACATCATTCAAAAGAGACATCAGATAGTTGGCATTGAGTACAGCATTCATGGATGTTTCCTTCACACCCTCTCTGCCAAGTATCATCAGATATGTCAGTGCCCTGATTAAGACGGAAAAGTTGCCATGAAACGTACGAACCTTTCCGATGGAATGTTCAGGAACAGTAAGCATATAACGATCATGGTATTTTTCCACAATCGGTGCCGGCAGGAAAGACGAAAGAAATTCCTTACAGCCAACTGCACCTGCACCAGGTCCGCCGCCTCCATGAGGAGTAGAGAAGGTCTTATGCAGATTCAGATGAACAATATCAAAACCCATATCACCCGGTCTTGAAATTCCCATAATTGCATTCAGGTTAGCGCCGTCGTAATAGCACAGACCCCCAGCCTCATGAACCTTCTTTGTAATGTCCAGAATACCGCTGTCATAGAGACCCAGTGTATTCGGATTGGTAAGCATCAGCCCGGCCGTCGTATCATCCAGTACTGCATCCAGTTCCTTCAGATCAACGATCCCATTAACACTTGGAATTGAGATCACGTCAAAGCCACACATATGTGCGCTGGCCGGATTCGTGCCATGGGCACTGTCCGGAACAATGATCTTCTTTCGCTTCAGATCATTTCTGGATTCATGATATGTCTTGATCAGACACATTCCAGTGAATTCCCCATGAGCACCAGCGGATGGCTGCAGTCCAAATTCATCCATGCCGGTGATTTCTTTGAGATTCTCCTTCAGTTCATACATCACTTCCAGACACCCCTGAACGGTGGATTCCGGCTGAAGCGGATGCACATCTGTAAATCCCGCAAATGACGCGGTCGCTTCATTGACCTTGGGATTGTATTTCATGGTACAGGAGCCAAGCGGATAGAATCCGCTGTCAACTCCAAATGTATACTCTGACGCCTTGGTGTAATGACGTATCAGTTCACACTCTGACACCTCTGGCAGTTCTGCCGGTGCGCTTCTTAGTTTGGATTTCAACTGATAAACGGGTAAATCAATTTTCGGAAACTCCGTACAGCGATGTCCCTTATGAGATTCCTCAAAGATCAGGTTCATACCTGTACCTCCTTTAGTAGAGAGACCAGTTTATCAATCTCTGCTGCTGTATTGGCTTCGGTAACACACATCAGCATCGTCTGATCATCAATCTGATAGCCGCCAAGAATATCGTGTTCATGCAGCATCGCATTGATCTTTGAAACTCCGATCGGAGTATGAACAGCAAATTCCATGAAGAATTCTCCCGGATAGACAAGGGAGTATCCGTCAACGGCTGCAATTTTCTCTGCAGCATAATGAGCCAGCGTAACACAGTTCTGCGCCATCTCAACAAACCCGTTCTTTCCAAGCGAGGCAAGATAGACAGAATTTCTGAATGCACACAGTGCCTGATTGGAACAGATGCTGGAAGATGCTTTTTCTCTTCGAATATGCTGTTCCCTCGCCTGCAGCGTCAGAACAAAGCAGCGCTTGCCATGACGATCCGATGTCTGACCGACAATTCTCCCCGGCAGTTTTCGCATCATGGCAGTACGTGTCGCCATAAATCCACAGTATGGTCCGCCAAATGAAAGATCCAGTCCCAGACTCTGTCCTTCTCCTACAGCGATATCACTGCCGCATTCTCCTGGTGTCTTCAGAAGTGCCATGGCGGTTGGATTGACGCCGGTAATGACTTTAACCTTCTGAGCATGAGCCGCATCAGCAATTGCCCTGACATCTTCAATCAGACCATTGAAATTTGGCTGTTCCGTATATACGCAGGCAGTCTCATCAGTCAGCAGCTGCTTCATTTTCTCAATATCCGTCTGACCATCCAATGAAGGAATCATGACAATCTCAGCATCCTTTGCATGTGCATAGGTATGCAGCACCGCAAGCACCTCCGGGCAGATTGTTTCCGATACCAGTATTTTGTTTTTATGAATTTCGAGACACATAATCATCGCTTCAGCTGCAGCCTCAGCACCGTCATAAACAGATGCATTGGCTGCATCCATTCCGGTCAGATCGGCGATCATAGTCTGGTACTCAAACATGCCCTGCAGAATGCCTTGGGAAAGTTCTGCCTGGTATGGCGTATATGCTGTCACATAGCCGCTGAGGGATGTTATATGCTTTACAGCTGCCGGAATCAGATGCCGATATGCACCGGCTCCGCGAAAGATAGTGGGGTATATCCTATTCATTCCCGCCAGTTTCTTCATATGATCAGCAGCTTCAAACTCGGTAATGCCATGGGGAAGATTCAGATCACGGTTCAGTCTGGCCCCTGATGGAATACCATCATAAAGATCTTCGATGTGTTCCAGTCGAAGTGCCTTCAGCATCTCCTGCTGTTCTTCAGCAGTATTGACGATATAGTTCATTCGGACTCTTTCTCTGTCAGCGGCAGATAAGCAGCCGCATCCAGCAGTTCTTCTTTTGCAGTAATGTTCTCCACTCTGCACAGCCAGGTACCATATGGATCGCTGTTTACAGCAGCAGGATCATCCTGCGGCACCTGATTGACTTCCGTGATGGTACCGGTAACCGGTGCGTAGATATCACTGACTGCCTTAACGGATTCTACATCCCCCATAATTTCTCCCTCCGTGCAGTCTCCTTCATTAATAGACACAAATACGATATCGCCCATTGCGTCCTGGGCATAGTCTGTAAGCCCAATCAATGCAGTTGTATCATCAATCATTTTTACCCATTCATGCGTCTTTGTGTAAAGCAGTCCTTCTTCGATTTTCATCAGTTTTCTCCTTCATATTATTTATGATAGAACGGCAGCGGAACTGCTTCCGCAGCCAATTTCTTCCCACGTACATCAATGCTTAATTTGGTGCCAATTGATGCATATTCCTGTTTCACGATTGCCATTGCATAGGCCCCATTCAATGTCGGAAGATAGGTTCCGCTGGTAACCACACCAATCCTGTCATCCCCGGAATACACATCTGACAATTCTCTTGCAATGCCCCGGTCAATTAGTTTGAGACCAATCCGCTCAGTTATAAACACTCGCTGTTCCAGTGCTTTTTTACCAACAAAATCTTCTTTATCCATCCGGCAGTATCGGCCCAGCGAAGTATCCTGCGGCGCGGTCAAATCATTCATTTCATGACCATACAGCGGCATGGACGCTTCCAGTCTCAGAGTATCCCGACAGCCAAGTCCGCATGGCTCAATGCCTTCTTCTCTGCCGGCCTTCAGCAGTTCTTCATACAGCTTTATACCATCCTGTGCCGGCACATAGCATTCAAAGCCATCTTCACCGGTATATCCGGTTCTAGAAACAAGCGCACCGACACCAGCAATATCCATTTGCTGAGTAAACGTGTAATACTTCACCGGCAGCTTTGATGCGTCACATATCTTCGAGATGGTTTTTTCCGCCATTGGTCCCTGAATTGCAATCTGTGCAAGGCGGTCGCTGATATCTTCAAGTTCAATGCCATCCCATAGATGCGACTTAATCCAGACAAAGTCCTTATCCCGGTTCGCGGCATTGACAACCAGCATCATTTCCTGATCACTGATGTCATAGATCAGCAGATCATCCACGATTCCTCCCTCTTCATTTAAAAGCGGTGAGTATCTGATCTTTCCCGGCTGAATTTTTTCAATGTTGTTGCAAACCAGCCAGTTTACGAAACTGATGACATTTTCTCCCTTCAGAATAAATTCTCCCATGTGACTTACATCAAAGAGTCCGACCCGTTCACGCACTGCTTTGTGTTCTTCCAGAATGCCGGCATACTGCACAGGCAGCAGCCATCCTGCAAAATCCACAATCTTGCCGCCAAGCGATACATGGAGATCATACAGAGGTGTTTTCTTTGCCATATTATGTTTCTCCCATCCAGATAAAGGTGCACGCAAAACTGCGTGCACCTCTGTCCATTTTGCCTGAAAGATTCTCCCCTGACGAATGAAGGGATTGCTTCTTCGGCGCCTGATGCCTTTACAGAGTTTCACATTCCGAATCAATCCTGTGGCCTGAGAGTTTGTGTGCGTTTGCCCCTTCGGCGCTGAATGATCGCAGCTCTTTTGATTCGGATTCTATCTGCATATATTATATCAAATCCCATACACAGTATGTGTCAATTTAATGATTTGAACTATCCGCATCTATCAAAATCGTTGATAATGTAAGAAGCAAGGAGGTCATTATGAAAGAGGTTAATTTTCTTGATCTGCAGTTCAATCCTGCCGAACTGATCGGCAGTGAATGGCTGACAATCACAGCCGGAAACAAAGATACTGGATGTAATTCCATGACGGCATCATGGGCACACCTGGGTGCCATCTGGGGGCGCAAAGGCGGTCCGGGAAATATCCCCACTGCAGTTGTCTATGTTCGCCACAGCCGATACACCCATGAATTCATGGAAAAGGAAGCTCTGTTTTCCATCAGTGTTTTGAAACCAGAATTCAAAAAGGCTCATGCCATTCTGGGAAATGAATCCGGAAGAGATATGGACAAATACGCTGCTACCGGACTGCACCCGGTATATGACTATGGAACAGCATTTATCGCCGAATCAAAACTGGCACTGATCTGCCGTAAACTGTATACGGATGAGATCAAGCCAGAATGCTTTATTGATCAAACGCTTGTCGGGCACAACTACGCTGACGGTGATTTTCACACCTTGTATATCGGAGAAATCATCAAGACGCTTGCGGAATAGAGAAACTAACAAGGATTCCTGAATGTGCCTCATCGGAAGGACATCAGGAATCCTTGTTTATTATCTGACCGGTATATCCTTCAGCAGCTGTTCAGCTTCTGATATCATCACATGTTTGCCAAGTGCTTCCTGCAGTTCTTTCATTCCTTTCAGAGTTCCTATCATCTCAAATCCGCATATATGATCATCTTTCCCGGTAATTCTGCGGAAAGCTCTGCCGGTATTGTCATTGGCATCTATGGAAGTGTATTCCGCATCGGGATTAGAACTGTTATCACCCGCCGCACAAAGAGTTGTACCCAGTCCAAAGAACGTCAGCGACGGTGAACCCAGACGGAATGATTCCTCTCCGCCGGCGGCATTGTTCCCAGCAGCAGTTCCTTCTGCCAGTGCCTGAGACCACAATGCATAATTGACGCCATTCAGCTGAGCGCAGTCGCCGCACGCATAGATATGCGGAAGATTGGTTTCCGCTTTATCATTGATCACAATTGCCCGATCACAGACAATGCCAGCCTCCTTTGCCAGCTGTATATTTGCCCGTACCCCGGCAGATATGATCACGGTATCTGCGGAATAAGTTCCGGTTTCTGTGATAACTCTGCCCGGTTCAATCGTCGTGATTTTCTGACCGGTAAGAATAAGCACGCCTTTTTCTGCAGCAATCTGCATCAGATTTTCTGCCGCTTCTTCATCCAGCTGCCTTGGCATCAGCCTCGGCATTGCCTCAAGTACTGTAACTTTAAGGCCTGCTTTGCTAAGGCTCGCAGCTGCTTCCAAGCCAAGTACACCGCCGCCGATCACAGCCGCATTGCTTTTTCCGGCAATCTGTTCCTGGATCAGTTTCACATCTGCAATTTTACGGATTGTATGCACGCCTGCGCTGTCACTGCCGGCAATCGGCGGAACAAAACATGACGCACCAAGTGCAAGAATCAGTGAATCATATTCGTACTGTGTTCCTTCACTGTCAGCGACTGCAGATTTATCTGGAAGCAATGCAGTAATTTTCTTTCCCTGAATCAAATTGATGCGATGGTCCTGATACCAGTTTGCCGGATGAATCGCTATTTTAGCAGCCTCAATCGCGGAATCACAAAGATTCTTTGTCAGCATCGGTCTGTTATACGGCAGTTCCGTCTCCTGACTGATGACTGTCACGCTGCAGTCTGTATCCCGCTCTCTCGCTGCTTCAGCAGCTGCTATTCCTGCTGCACCTGAACCGATAATCAAAATTTTTTTCATGATTTGCTCTTCTTTCTATTCAGCCTGATTTCTTATCAAAGTATACTGCTAAGAATCCCTCCGGTGAATAAAGATGCTCATACATCTTTCTGTTATAATGAATGCGGAGAATTTAGATGAATATAACTGTTTATCTTGGCAGCTCAATCGGAAACAACCCCATGTATGCTGAGGCGGCCGCCGCCCTCGGTGACTGGATTGGAATCAATCACCACACTCTTGTATATGGCGGTGCCGGTGTCGGCATGATGAGGATTCTGGCGGATCACGTCCATAAGCACCATGGTTATATCATTGGGGTCATGCCGGAATTCATGATAGAGACGGGCAGAGGCTATGATACTCTTGATCAGCAGATCAGAACCAGAACAATGTCCGCACGCAAGGCAATAATGATAGAACTTGGTGACGCATTCATCGCTATGCCAGGCGGGCCGGGAACACTGGAAGAAATATCAGAAGTCATCTCACTGATCCGGCTGAAACAAAAAATGGCCCCATGCGTCATCCTGAATCTGAATGGCTACTATGATGATCTCAGACAGCAGTTCGCTAAAATGGTATCAGCCGGATTCCTTCAGGAATCTGAATCTCACCTGATTCATTTCGCAGATCATCTGGAAGAAGCAGAGCATCTGCTCACTGAATAGCTGAACAGGCATATATTAAAAAGCCAGGCTGAAGTGAACCAGTCTGACTTATTACTGCTGTTTTAGCTTCTGCTGTCAGCAGATTATATCGGTCCGATTTTTTCTGCTTTGATTCAGCTGATGACACCGCCTTCTACAACCAGACTTTCCGGATCAGCAGAATTTCCATATACCGGCTGCAGCGTTTCCGCATAATCCTTGTGGAAGAATTGTTCTTTGCCAAGATCTTCAATTTCTGTATTCAGCCAGTCCAGCAGAGATGCATTGCCTTTAGTGACTGCCGGAGCAATCGCATCCTGATTCCCAAGAGAATCGATCCCGACTGTAAAGCCCGGGTTGGACAGAGCCCATGCCAGCACCTCGGTATTGTCAGTAGAGAATGCATCCCCGCGGCCATCCAGCAGAGCGTTGTATGCATCGGCATAAGCATCATACTTCTGCAGTTTAACATCCGGATAATTCTTTTCAAAATAGGTCTCAGCTGTGGTTCCCTTTGCAACAATCAGTGTCTTGCCGCTGAGCTGAGATGGATCAGTTATGACTGCTCCGTCCGGAGAAACAACGCCAAGGGAGACTTTCATATAAGGAAGTGCGAAGTCCACTTTTGAAGATCGTTCATCGGTAACCGTGAAGTTAGCCAGAATGATGTCCACTTTCCCGGTTTCCAGAAATTCAACCCGGCTCGCCGGATCCACGGATACATAGTTTACTGCGGTTCCAAGGTCCTGTCCGATTCGGTCTGCAAATACCACATCATATCCCTGATATTTACCATTTTCGTCTACATAGCCAAACGGAGCCTTATCACTGAATACGCCAATATTCACACTGCCGCTGCTCTTGATCTCCTCCAGCGTTCTGTAAGTTCCGGCTGCTGAAACGGAAGAAGATGGTGCAGGCACAGCTGCTGATGCAGCGCATGCCCCAAGAGTCAATGCCATAACGGATGCTGCGGCGGTAAATAGTATTCTGCGACGTTTCATAATATTGATTCCTCCCTGTTCGATTTCTCTTCCGGATTGGATCCGGCTGCTGTTTTTCTTGTAAATGTCAATGTCTTCAGGAAATCCTTTGCTCGCTGCGTTTTCGGACTGGTGAAGAACACTTCCGGTGTGTCTTCTTCTATAAACTTTCCTTCATCAAGAAGAAGTATTCGATCGACTATCGCTCTGGCAAATTCCATCTCATGTGTGACGATCACCATTGTCATTCCCTGATCTGCGAGTTCAACCATGACATCCAAAACTTCTCTTACCATTTCCGGATCGAGTGCTGCTGTCACCTCATCAAACAGCATGATGTCCGGGTGCATGATCAATGCTCTGACAATAGCTGCCCGCTGCCGCTGGCCGCCGGACAGCTGTCTTGGATAGACATCTTTCTTATCCAGAAGCCCTACCCTGCCCAGCAGTGCTTCTGCTTCCTGCTCTGCTTCTTTTCTGCTTCGATGCTGCACACGGATCGGTGCCAGCGTAATGTTATTGAGAATCGTCAGATGCGGAAACAGTTCGTAACTCTGGAATACCATACCGATCTTCTGACGGATACGGCTCATATCTGACCCGCTCTCTGTAACCGGTTCGCCATCCAGCATTATCGTTCCGCTGTCAATTGATTCCAATCCATTCAGGCAGCGAAGCAGTGTACTTTTACCTGATCCTGACGGACCGAGAATGACACTTACCTCACCGGTATGAATGGTCAGATTAACGCCGCTGAGGATTTCGCTGCCGCTGTATGCTTTATAAATTTCTGATGCCTGCAGTCTGATTTTCTGTTCCATTATTGTCTGCTCCATTTCTGTTCAAGTTTCTTTGCGGCAAGTGAAATTGGCCAACAGGTGAAGAAATACAGAAAGAAGATCACTCCGTATATCCACAACGCTGCAGTCGGATATTCAAATCGATTCGCATCAATAATCTGCTGACCAACCTTAAGTACTTCTACCATGCCAATCAGAACCACCAGACTGGTCGTTTTGATCATTCTGGTCACCAGGTTAATTGCCGGCGGCAGCAAGCGCTGCAATGTCTGAGGAAGAATCACCAGCTGGAATATCTGCATTGATGTCATGCCAAGTGCTTTGGCACTTTCATACTGATGGGAGGGAATGCTGTTAAGAGCTCCTCTTACAAGATCACCCATCTCGGCTGTGCCCCAGAGCGTGAATACAATCACCGCACTGGCGTAAGCAGAAAGGTTGATTCCAAATGCCCTGGTCAGGCCAAAGTAGACCAGAAATAGCAGTACCAGCTGGGGCATGATGCGGATAAAATCCAGATAGATCCGGCTGACTGCTCGGGCGATCGGATTCTTCCAGGTCATGAACAATCCGAACAGAAGCCCTAATGGAATGGACAGGCCAACGG
>SABF01000036.1 GCA_009929095.1 Erysipelotrichia bacterium | reverse complement strand
GTCTCACTTCTTGGGATCAGTACATCTTCATTGACGATCATCCGATAGCCATAGAACCATGAATAACCAAGTACATGTGCCATTGGCTCCTGCTTCAGAATGCGTGTCATGCCGGCATCAAATTTATTCTGCAGGTCCGCTGGCATCTCCTCTTCATAATGCAGATAGAGGGAATAGCGTTCCTGCTGGCTCAATTCCACAAGATAAGCCATAACTGTTTCAGAAGGAACATCATTCTGTTCACACAATGCCTCATAGGCTCTGACTGACTGGGCAAATGTTGTCATTACTCTGCCGCCTCAAGTTTCTTCTTCTCTTCATCCGCCTGCAGCGCCGCAATAATATCATCCATTCTGCCTTCCATAACCCGATCCAGCTGAGTCAGAGTAAAGCTGATCCGATGATCGGTGACACGATTCTGCGGATAGTTGTAGGTGCGGATTTTCTCCGAGCGGTCACCAGTGCCGATTTTCTCTCTTCTGACCTTTCCCTCAGCCTCCAGTTTTCGGCGCTTGAGTTCCTCATAGACGCGGGACTTGATCAGACGCATGGCTGTCTCACGGTTTTCAATCTGAGATCTTCCCTCCTGACAGTTGACCGTGATTCCTGTCGGCACATGAACAATGCGGACAGCAGAATCTGTCTTATTAATATGCTGACCGCCTGCTCCTGAAGCACGATGCGTTTCAATGGTCAGATCCTGAGGATTGATTTCGATATCCGTATCATCCGCTTCCGGCGAAGAAAGCACAGTGGCAGTGGAAGTATGAATTCTGCCCTGCGTCTCCGTCTTTGGCACACGCTGTACACGATGTGCACCGGATTCAAACTTCAGATCACGGTAGACATCTTTTCCTTTGATGGAGAAGATGATCTGGCTGAAGCCGCCAGCCTCAGAAGGACTGGCTTCCATAATCTGAACCTTCCATCCCTTCGCCTCTGCATATCTTGTATACATGCGATACAGATCGCCGGCAAAAATATTCCCTTCATCACCGCCTACACCGCCGCGGATTTCCATGATGACATTATGATCATCATCCGGATCGCGCGGAATCAGCATCTGCTGAATCCGTACAAGCAGTGCCTCTCTGCTGACTGTGCACTCCTCAGTCTCTTCTCTTGCCATTTCCTTCAGATCAGGGTCAGATTCCTTTGCCAGTTCATCTGCCTCAGCAAGTCTTTTGTCCAGATCCTGCAGTTCCTGCCAGGCATCTGCCGGCTGTTTCAGCCGAGCCTCTTCCTTGGACAGTTTCGTCAGTTCTCTTGGATTTTTAAGCATTTCCTCATCTGTCAGGAGAGCATTGACTTCCTGATATCGTTTATCTATTTCTCGCAGCTTGCTGTAAACCGGATCTTCCATATTGATATTCCTTCCCCAGCAGAAGACCATTCTTCTGCCTGATTCCGTGTAACATTCTATCAAGAAAGCACTGGAGTGAAAAGCAGAAGAGACTTTCCTGCAAAAGTCTCCTCTGTTCTTCAGTTCTTGTTTTTCAAATCTCTCAGTTCTTCTTTGTTGGCATAACTGTGATGAAGTCTTCGCAGAGCCTTTGATTCCAGCTGGCGTATGCGTTCCCTCGTAATATGGTATACATTTCCCACTTCTTCCAGTGTCTTCGGCTGACCGTCATCCAGTCCAAACCGCAGGCGGAGAATCTGTGCTTCCCGTTCCGGCAGACCGGAGAGGATCTTATCAATCTCCTCCTTGAGGTAGCTGTCGTTCATATACTGGCTGGGATTTACCGAGTTCTTGTCTTCAATAAAATCACTGAGAGTGGAATTCTCTTCGTCGCCAGCCGGTGTCTCCAAAGATACCGGGTCCATGGCAATCTTCTGAATCTCCATTACCCGTTCCGGAGTCATCCCATCAATCTTGGCGGCAATCTCTTCGGCATTCGGATCTCTGCCCAGTTCCTGTACCAGCTGACGCATGGTGCGGTTGACTTTGATGATCTGCTCATTCATATGCACCGGCAGACGAATATCTCTGGACTGATCTGCGATCGCTCTGACCATGGATTGACGAATCCACCATGTCGCATAGGTACTGAAGCGGAATCCTTTGGTCACATCAAACTTATCTACGGCACGCATGAGTCCCATGTTCCCTTCCTGAATCAGATCCTGCATGGACAGTCCGCGTTTCATGTAGTCTTTTGCAATAGATACAACAAGCCGCAGATTGGACTGAATCAGAAGGCTCTTGGCTTCGGCATCTCCCTGAGCGACTTTGGTCGCCGTTTCCACTTCCTGCGCCTGAGTAAGCAGCGGGATCTGACCGATCTCATGAAGATAAAGCTTAACCGAGTCGTTGGAACGATGCATTTTGTTCTTTTCTACATAAGGATCGGCAGTTTCTTCCGGTTCCTCTTCTTCTGCCTCTTCTTCATCCTCTTCTGTATCTTCTTCCTCGTCGAGAATATCTTCCGTACTCTCTTCGGCAAAGATTCCGTTCTCCTCACACCAGGCAAAAAGCGCATCATCCTCTTCATCCGTGAGATGTGCATCGGTAATCATCTCGCTGAGAGCTGCCTGGGTAATCTCCATTCCCTTTTTCTGCTTCTCCAGCAGATGTTCTTTGATTTCATCAATCGTTTTCGGCGTATTTGAAACCGTCTTGGGTCCTTTTTTGATTGTTATTTTCTTTGCTGGCATGACTGCTCCTTATCTGCATGTTCATTCTACCATATTTTGCCTGCAAGTCCCTCAATTGGAAATTCGTCAATGTTCTCTGCTATACTTCCTAAGCAGATAAAGTGAGGCGTGGCTATGATCAGACTGGCTGTCAGTGATATGGATGGATGTCTTCTGAATCCAGACGGAACTCTTCCGGATGATTTTCGTGAAGTACTTGATCTCATGGAGAAAAAACACTGCGTGTTTGCGGCCGCAAGCGGACGCGGACAGCGCGGCATAGAAATTCCAATCAAAGATGATATGAAACGGATTGCCGGCATCTCTGACAACGGATCATTTGTGGTCTATCAGGGGAAAAAGCTCTTTCTGACCACACCGGATCCAAAGCTTCTGATTCCTGTCATTGAAGAGGCCAGGAGACATCCCGGGGTGGTTCCCATACTCTGTGCCGCAGAAAATGCCTATCTTGCCAGCAATACCGTACTGGATGACAGAACGGTAACAGAGCTGAAAAAATACTATCCTTCCTGGAAACTGCTGGATGATCTGACCTGTTTCCCCGAACCGATCATCAAAGTTGCACTGCTCTGCTTCGACGATATTGAAAAGAACATCTATCCATATTTCAAGCATTTCAACGGCCCGATTACCGTCAAGGTAACAGCGTATGTATGGATTGATGTGTTTGATCCAAGCGCATCAAAAGGTGCAGGTGTGCACGAGATTCAGAAGACACTTGGCATCTCTAAAAATGAAACGATTGTATTTGGCGACTATCTCAATGATATTTCCATGAAAGACTATGCCATTCGCTCCTATGCGGTAGGCAATGCCCATCCGGATGTCAAAGAAGCATTTACGGATGTCATCGGCTCCAACCGGGAAGACAGCGTACTGAATACGATCAGAGATTATATGAACAGGCAGTAGACCAAAAGAAAGGATCGACTCTGTTAGGAGCTGATCCTTTCTCTTTGCGACAATTACTTATTAAGGCCGTACTTCTTATTGAAGCGTTCCACACGTCCCTGAGCCTGAGCAAATCTCTGACGTCCGGTATAGAACGGATGGCAATTTGAGCAGGTGTCAACTTTGATTTCCTTCAGTGTGGAGCCGGTCTCGAATTCACAGCCGCAGCTTGTGCATACTACCTTGCACTGGTAGAACTTCGGATGGATATCCTTCTTCATGTAATTTCTCCCTTCTGCCTTAAGCCTCATGCGGGCTTAAAGAAAGCGCAGGGATATATTATCACAGCAGTCGATACTGTGACAAGCAGTGATTTTCATAAACTGTCCGGTTTCTGCCTGTTTTTAACTGATTCAGAAGTTCTTTCAGGCAGCAGGCGGAGATTCTGTCCGTTCTGCTGACTTACTGCAGAATTTCTCTTCTGATATCCGCACCAAGTTCCTTGAGCTTTTCATCAATCCGATCATAGCCGCGATCAATATGATAGATATCGTGAATCTCTGTTTCGCCATCCGCAATCAGTCCAGCCAGCACCAGACTTGCGCCGCAGCGAAGATCCGTTGCTGTAACCTTGTCACCGTACAATGATGACGGTCCGTGGATGATGGCGCTGCCATCACCGATATCAATGTCTGCGCCCATGCGCTGCAATTCCAGGCAATGCTTGAAGCGCTCTTTATAAATAGTGTCTGTAACCTCTGAAACCCCTTCTGCCTGAGTCATCAGGGCGGTCAGCGGCTGCTGAAGGTCTGTTGCAAATCCAGGATACGGCTTGGTTGTTACTTCTGTAGCCTTCAGAGAACCGGCAGCTTTTCTTACCAGAATCTCATCCACACCAATCTTGATATCTGCACCCATTTCCTGCAGTTTGGAGGTCAGTGCTTCAATATGCTTCGGGATGACATTCTTGATGCGCATCTCTTCCGCCATGGCTGCCGCAATAATCACAAATGTACCTGCTTCAATGCGATCCGGAATAATCTCATGGAAGCAGCCGTCCAGACTTCTGACACCGTCAATCGTAATCACGTTGGTGCCGGCACCTTTGACATTGGCTCCCATCTTATTCAGAAGTGTCGCCACATCGATGATCTCCGGCTCCTTGGCCGCATTCTCGATGGTTGTTCTGCCATCCGCATAGACAGCCGCCATCATGATGTTGATCGTTGCCCCGACAGAGGAAATATCCAGAAATATCTTGGCTCCTGTCAAATGATCTGCTTTGATCGTATAGCAGCCGCGATCATATTCCACACTTGCACCAAGTGCTTCGAATCCCTTGATATGCAGGTCAATCGGACGCGGGCCTAAATAACAGCCTCCAGGCATCTTCATTCTGACGCGGCCGTACTTCCCAAGCAGTGCACCCATAAAGTAATAGGAGGCTCTCAGTTTGGTGACCGCATCATCGGTCAAATCTGTATTTTTCATGTTGGTCGGATCGATGATCAGATGATCTTCCGCAACCTGAATCACGTTCACATTCAAAATACGCAGAATCCGTGACAGCGATGCCACATCGGCAATCTGAGGAACTCCGACAATGGTAACCGGTCCATTCGCCACAACAGCGGCTGGAATCAATGCAACAGTTGCATTCTTGGACCCGGATATCGTCACTTCACCGCTGAGCCGTCTGCCGCCTCTGATCTTAATGACTTCTTCCATATCACTGATATTCCTCCTTCAGGACTGTATCCGCCATGCTCTGGATATTCTTGACAATCAGGTCTGCATGCGACTGATCCTGATGAAAGCGTCTGTCTTCTCTGGCAATCACCATACAGCCAGCCTGTTTTCCTGCTTTAATTCCAGCCGCACTGTCTTCATAGACAATGCACTCTTCCGGTTTCAGTTTCAATGTCTGCATTGCCAGCAGATAGATATCCGGTGCCGGCTTGGCTTGCGGTACATTATCCCCGGATTCAATAAACGTGAAGTTATCCCGAATTCCCATCGCATCAAGGCTTTCCAGAATAACCTGAAGCGGAGAAGAAGAACAGCAGGCAAGTATCAGTCCATGATTCTTCAGCCTTTTCAGTTCTTCCGGCACTCCCTTGAACATGATGGTTCTGCAGTCCAGAGGATGCTCTGTCAGAAAGTACTGATCATTGTCCTGAATCAGCTGCTCCATGGAGATCTTATGATCCAGAAGTTCATGGAGAATCTCAAAAGCACCGTCCGTGGTTGTACCGATCACGCTGTAGATATTCTCCACCGGTCCGGTATAGCCATAGGATCGCATCAGCGCGACAGTTCCCTTCATATACCAGGCTTCGCTGTCAAGCAGGATGCCGTCCATGTCAAATAACACTGCTTTTTTCATCTTTGTGTCTTTTATTTTACCCGAAACAGCGCATTAAGAAAAGGAGGCTTCTCTCGAAACTTCCTTTTCGCACTGCTATTCGTGAATTATGCCTTGCCCTTGGATCCGAATGCTTCGCACATTGTGACGCACTGTGCAGTAATTGCATCAGCACCCGGTTTGAGCAGTTTGCGCGGATCGTAACCCTTGCCCTCTTTATCCTTGCCTGCTTCGATGTACTCGCGGGTAGCCTTTGCGAACACCAGCTGAAGCTCAGTGTTGACATTGACTTTGGATACGCCCATCGTGATTGCCTTGTGAACCTGTTCAAATGGAATGCCGCTGCCGCCATGCAGAACCAGCGGTTTGCCATTGACTGCGTCCTGGATTTCCTGCAGACGCTCAAAGTTCAGACCCTGCCAGTTAGCCGGGTAGATTCCATGGATGTTGCCGATGCCGGCAGCCAGGAAATCAACGCCGAGCGCTGCGATGGTAGCGCACTCTTTCGGATCAGCCAGTTCGCCGGCAGATGTGACGCCGTCTTCTGTGCCGCCGATGCCGCCGACTTCGCACTCAACACTGATGCCCTTGGAATGTGCCAGTGCAATGATCTCCTTGGATTTTTCAAGATTCTCCTCAAATCCATAATGAGAGCCATCAAACATAACAGATGTGAATCCGGCTTCGATGCATGCCTTAGCACCTTCGAAGGTGCCATGATCGAGGTGAAGCGCAACCGGTACTGTAATGCCCATTGCATCATGAACATCGCGAACCATGTCAGCGACAGTCTTGAAACCTGTCATGTACTTGCCGGCACCTTCGGATACACCGAGGATTACCGGTGACTCAGCCTGCTGACATCCTGCAAGCACTGCTTTGATCCATTCCAGATCGTTGATGTTGAATGCGGGTACTGCATAATGTCCTTCATGAGCCTTGTTGATCATTTCTGTTGCGGAAACCATTACCATAATTCAAAGTTCCTCCTGTCTTGCACTTATGATTTTATTACGTTTACCAGCCAAATTAAAGCAATTTGAGCATCATTCTGTCAATAATTGCACAAATGGTTTACTTTGTATCCCCGATATACTTCTTTACAAACGCTGCAAACCGCTCGCCATAGCTCCTGGAATCAACCGTATAGGATTCCGCATGACCTGCCTGAGGCACAGTTAATCTGTCCTTTTCTGACGAGCAATTCTCATACAGCCGCTCCATCATGGATAATGGAACGAGCGTGTCATCTTCACCGTGGATAAAGAGAATCGGCACCCGGGCATGCGCCACTGCTTTGATCGGCGCTGCATCGCTGATGCCGAAGTGAGCCAGTTTCTCTATCCAGTAATTCATCATCTGCAGATAAACTGTCATGATCCAGCTCGGCATCCTGAACTTAGCGTTCGCTTCATCTGCCATGGATGTATAGGCACAGTCCGAAACTGCGCATCTGACCTGAGGCGGAAGTTCCTCACGGCCGGCAATCAGGTCAACAGTCGCGGCCCCCATTGATACGCCATGCAGTACAATCTGTACATTCCCATGATATAGTTCCGCCGCTTTCCGGATCCAGAGCAGTCCATCTTCCTGTTCAAGACTGCCAAAGGTGATATAGCTTCCTTCAGAATCCCGATGTGCGCGTTCCGTGATGACCATAATGTCATAACCCAGCAATTCATAAAGACTGAAGAATCGGGCCATATCAAAAAGATCCGAACTGTGGTATCCATGGAAGCCAATGACCAGTCGGTGATTGTTAAGACGCATCCGATACAGTTTCCCGGACAGTTTCAGGCCATCCTGTGAGAGAATGCTCAGCGGCTCATAAACCAGCCTGGACACGGTTTTCATCGCCTCATGGTACTGATGAGTATAGCCTTTGCCGTTCTCTGAACATGTATCTTCATCCATCGGCAGCTTGTCGCTGCGGCTGATAAATTCGATTGCATTCTTTCTGGCATGGAACAGCAGAATCAGGATCAAAGCTGCCAGCACAAGACATATAACTAAAAGCGCTTTCATTGTGTTCACTCCCGTTGTTTTTACATTCTATCATTGACATAGATAAACTGTGACAATTATCAGATTGTTCTATAATAATTAACCATGAATAACCTGAAATCAATGAGCCGAGCTTTTATTCTATTCTGGCTTTCACAGGCAGTATCTCAGCTCGGCAGCGCCATGACATCCTTTGCACTGGTCATCTGGGCCTATAAACAGACCGGTTCAGCGATGACCGTATCCCTGCTGACCTTCTGCAGCTATCTCCCCTATGTACTGGTGAGTTTTTTTGCCGGTGCCTTTGTGGATCGGCATTCCAAAAAGACCATTCTGCTTGTCTCTGATTCCATTGCTGCACTGTGCACTGTTTTCGTCTTTTTCTTGGTCAGAGCCAATCAGCTCAGTGTGGAATACGTCTGCTTTGTCAATACTGTCATCGGCATCTCCAATGCCTTTCAGAATCCGGCTTCCACCGTAGCCGTCGGCCTCATGGTTCCAAAAGAAAATCTGGCTGCTGCCAGCGGGATGAATTCCTTCTCCAGCAATCTTTTGTGTGTAGTATCGCCGGTTCTGGCAGCTGCCATTCTGGCGGCTGGCGGACTGCGCGCTATCCTGATCGCTGATTTCTCCACCTTCCTGGCTGACTTCCTCACTCTGCTGTTTCTGATACAGATTCGCGAAACAGCAAGGGAACATAAAGAGGAACTCTCCGTCATTGCCAGTGCGCGGGATGGCATGCATTTCCTGAAATTTCACCGGGGACTTCTGCAGCTGATCCTCTGCATGGCCTTCATGAACTTCTTCTCAGCGGTAACTTATGAAAACATTCTCGGACCAATGCTGCTGGCAAGAACCGGCGGAAATGATGCAATCTACGGCACAGTATCTGCTGTACTCGGCATTGGCGGAATTATCGGCGGACTGTATGTTTCCTTATTCAGAATGCCAGCCAAGTCCATCCGGACGATCGGCCTCTGCGGTGCACTGTCATTTGCCCTGGGCGATCTGCTCATGGGACTGGGGCAGAATCTGTCTGTCTGGATCCCCGCAGGACTGTTTGCCAGTATTTCCTTTCCGCTGATCGCTGCCGCACAGAATGTCATCCTGTATAAACATGTGCCTACAGAAATGCAGGGACGTGTATTTTCTGTTCGCAATGCCCTGCAGTACGCCTCCATTCCCTGCGGAATCCTGCTGGGAGGATTCCTCGCAGATCATGTCTTTGAGCCATTCATGCAGGGACATGCCGATCTTGCACTGTTTCTTCAGAAACTGGTTGGAACCGGCCCGGGTTCAGGCATGGCTGTCATGTTTCTATGCACTGCGGTACTTGGCAGTCTGTCCTGCATCCTCTGTACCCGAGGAAACGCTATCCGCACCCTGGATCAATGAATCAGAACTGACAATGAAAAAGAAGCTTCTGCATAGACAGAGGCTTCTTTTGATTCAGTCTTCCGATTTCAGTTCAAATACCATATCACGAAGTTCGGCTGCACGTTCGAAATCAAGAGTTGCGGCAGCTTCCTTCATTTCCTTCTCAAGATCACGGATCATGGTCTCTTTATCCTTATGATCCATGTGAGCCTTCTTCTTGAGATATTTTGCGGCCATCTCCTTGGTTTCCTTACCGCGGATTGCATCTTCTACCGGTTTGATAATAGTCTTCGGAGTAATGCCGTGCGCCTTGTTGAAGGCATCCTGTATGGACCGGCGGCGATTGGTTTCCTCAATTGCCGTTTTCATAGAATCTGTCATGACGTCGGCATACATGTACACTTCACCATGTTCATTTCTCGCAGCTCTTCCGATTGTCTGAATCAATGATCTCTGTGATCTCAGGAATCCTTCCTTGTCCGCATCCAGAATGCATACCAGTGATACCTCCGGAATGTCCAGGCCTTCTCTCAGAAGGTTGATTCCGACGATGACATCGAGTTTGCCAAGGCGCAGATCATGGATGACCTGGGTGCGCTCCAGAGTTTTAGTCTCATGGTGCAGATACATTACCCGATAGCCGCGCTCCTTGAGAAAGTCAGTGAGATCCTCTGCCATATGCACCGTCAGTGTCGTGATCAGCACACGTTCATTTACGGCAATCCGGCTGTCAATTGCTGCACAGATATCATCTGCCTGTCCATGTGTCGGCTTTACGGTGACATGCGGATCCAGAAGACCTGTCGGACGGATAACCTGTTCTACCGGATGATGATCCGTGCGATCCATTTCATAGTCTCCAGGCGTCGCTGAACAGTAGATAATCTGATTCACCATTCCTTCAAACTCAGTAAACTTCAGCGGGCGGTTCTCCAGTGCGGAAGGAAGCCGGAAGCCATAGTCTACCAGAACCTGCTTGCGGCCCTGATCCCCATTGTACATACCGCGGATCTGCGGCAGTGAAACATGCGATTCATCGACAAACATCAGGAAATCACTTGGAAAATAATCCAAAAGATTCCACGGTCTCTGACCAGGCACCCTGCCATCAATATGCATGGAGTAGTTTTCAATACCCGAGCAGTAGCCATTCTCTCTGAGTGCTTCCAGATCAAACCTGGTTCTCTGTTCCAGACGTTCCTTTTCCAGAGCCTTGCCGTTATCCTCAAAATATTTCAGTCTGACATTCAGCTCTGCTTCAATATCATCGCACGCCCTCAGCATCTGTTCACGGGGACGGGCATAGCCGGAAGCCGGAAAGATATTGTAGAACTGATAGGCATTCAGTGTTTTTCCAGTTACCGGTTCAATTTCCGTAATCCGTTCAATCTCATCACCGAACAGCTCAATGCGAATATTGTACTGATCCGTATAGGATCTGTCTC
>SABF01000035.1 GCA_009929095.1 Erysipelotrichia bacterium | reverse complement strand
GGTATTCATAGATGATCCAGAGGGCATTCATCTGCTGGCGCTTGTATTCGTGCATGCGCTTGACCTGAACATCGAAGATGGAATCAGGATTGATATCAATATCCTGTTTTGCTTTGATGAATTCTGCAAGCTGTACCTTATTGGCATGCTTGATTTCATCCAGGTGATTCAGAACATCGTTATTGTTGTAGTACTGCATCAGATCCTGCAGATGATCAGCGTCAGATTTCCAGACTTCACCGATCAGCTGATCAATGTAGTTGCTCAGCGGATGATTGCAGTGCATCAGCCAGCGGCGGAAGGTGATGCCGTTGGTCTTATTATTGAACTTCTCCGGATAGATATCAAAGAACGGACGCAGTTCCTGATATTTCAGGATTTCAGTATGCAGAGCAGCGACGCCATTGATGGAGTGCCCGTAATGCATATCAATTCTGGCCATGTGAACACGGCCGTCTCTGGAAATGATATTGAGATTCTCGTTGTTGTTATAGGCGCAGACTACCGCATAGTCCAGACCGCCAATAATCGGCATCAGCTGCGGAACAACTTCATTGAGGTACTCCATCGGCCATTTTTCAAGTGCTTCTGCAAGAATGGTATGGTTGGTATAGGCACAGACATTGGTGACAATGTTAGCGGCCTCACGCATGGAGATTCCTTCTTTAATCAGCAGGCGCACCAGTTCCGGAATGATCATGGACGGATGGGTATCATTAATCTGAATGGCAATATAATCATCAAGGTGATGAAGATCATGCCCTTTTTCCTTTTCATCCCGAATGATCATCTGGGCTGCATTGGATACCATGAAATACTGCTGATAAATACGGAGAAGCTGTCCGTTTTTGTCGGAATCATCCGGATAGAGGAACAGTGTCAGATTTTTGGCAATATCTGTCTTGTCAAACTCAATGCCATCATGCACGATGGATTCGTCTATCGTATCAAGATCGAAGAGATGAAGCTGATTGTGTCCGCCTCTATGACCAATGATGTCCAGGTTGTACATGCGGGAATGATAGGTCTTTCCCGCCAGTTCAATCGGGAATGTGACATCCGTCTTTTCCAGCCAGCATGGATTGTCCATCCAATCATCCGGAACTTCATGCTGCTTGTTGCTGACAAATTCCTGCTTGAAGAGTCCGAAGTGATAGCGCAGGCCAATACCGTCACCTGCTAAATTGAGGGTGGCGATAGAATCCAGGAAGCAGGCAGCCAGTCTTCCCAGACCGCCATTGCCAAGAGATGGTTCCGCTTCTGCATCTTCAATCCTGCTCAGCTCTTTGCCGTTCTTACGAAAGATCTCAGTCATCTCATCATAGATGCCGAGATTGATCAGATTCTTGCCCAGCTGTTTTCCGGTTAGGAATTCTGCGCTGATGTAATACAGTTTCTTATTTCCTTCCGTTTCCGGGATCGCAGCCATCTTCTGTTTGACAAGCGTCAGAAGTCCTGCGTAAAGTTCCTTGCGAGAGGCATCGGCGACTGGCTTGCCGAGTACCTGAGTAAATTGGTTTTCCAGTTCCATTTGGTATCTCCCATCTGTTAATTACACTTGTTTATTTTACCATAATTGCCATATTTTTGCGGAATTGGGCCTTGATTACGATGCTGCGGAAACCATCGCGTTAATGTTCTAAAATGGAAGAGAAGGGAAGTTGCTGAAATGAATGCTGAAAAAGGACTGTATAATCCAATCTGTACGCTCAGCAGTGAATGCAGAGGCGATGAATTGTATCGGAAACTGCTGCAGATGCCGGAAATAATCAAGCAATCAAATCATTCAGTATGGCTGTCGGGATCAATCCTTGAGCAGGATCCAAAGACTCATCAGCTGTTCTCTTCCCATGCGATCAGAGAATCGCTGATTTCCGGAGAATGGCTGAAAGAATCCGGATACCTGATAACAGACAATGAAGATGTACTGAAACAAGCCGCTCTTCAGCATGTGCCGGATGTCAATTACATGGTATTTTCCTTTCAGGAGTGGGTCAGAAATAATGCTCTGTTCTATGCGTTTAAAAAGAATCAGAACAATGAGCCATGGTATGAATGGCCTGAAGAACTGCGTCTTCAGCCAAAACTGCAGTCAGTGATTTTGAAGCCGTATCAAAATGATCTTCTTTATTCTGCCTTTGCTCAGCAGATGCTGTTTCTGCAGTGGAATCGGATTCGCCAGAACGCAGCTGATCAGGATGTTCGCATCGTTGGCAGTCTCCCTTATCTTTCGGCATATGACAGTGCGGATGTTTGGAGCCATCAGGAATGCTTTCATGAAGATGGAAGCTATCATTGGGATGCCATGAGAAGCGATCGTTTCAGCTGGTGGATGGATCGCATCGGCTATACTTCCAGACTGTATGATGGAGTGATTCTGGAATCGTTTGAGCAGCTGGTGAAGCAGGGCGGTGAAACTTTCTTTGAAGAACTGAAGAATACTTCAGATGAACTGCTTCTGTATGCGGACGATCGGGAAGTGCTGTCTGATTCTGCGGAAGATATCATGAATCGATATGGAATCTCACTGATGCATGCGGATAAAAATTAAAGGAATCTTAAACGAGGCATCTCAGACTATGAATGCGGGGCAGCAGTACACAGTGATATAATTAGACTGTTTCTTTATATAAGGAGAACGAGTCTATGTTTCTGGAAATCTTAAAATCAATTCTATACGGTGTCGTTCAGGGAATTACAGAATGGCTGCCGATCAGCAGCACCGGACATCTGGATCTTTTAAATGCCGTGCTTCCATTCAATGTATTTTCAACAGCAGCTGAGAATCTGCAGTTCTGGAATATGTATAAAGTAGTAATTCAGTTTGGCTCTATCATTGCAGTTATTCTGCTGTATTTCACAAGACTGAATCCCTGGGCTTCCAGCAAGAATGAGGGTCAGAAGAAAGATACCTGGGATCTCTGGCTCAAGATCATTATTGCCTCAGTACCGGCTGCTATTGCCGGATTCCTGCTGGATGATCTGATTGACAGTGTTCTCTCTACTCCTTATGTCATTGCGGCGGCACTGATTGTCTATGGTGTGCTATTCATCTGGATAGAGAACAGACAGAAGAAAACCACGGTCAGATCCATTGGAGCGATTACAAATCAAAAGGCGGCGGGTGTCGGCTTATTCCAGATGCTGGCACTGATTCCTGGCACTTCCCGTTCCGGATCCACAATTCTTGGCGCAACACTGCTGGGATTCAGCCGTTCTGCAGCCACTGAGTTTTCCTTCTTTATGTCAATTCCGGTCATGTTTGGTGCAAGTTTGCTGAAAATCATTAAAATGAAGATGAGCATCGGCATGAGCGGCATCATGATTCTTGTGATCGGCATGCTGGTGGCATTTGTGGTCTCTGTCATTGTCATCCGCAGTTTTCTGAAGTATATTCGCAGACACGATTTCAAGATCTTCGGTCTGTATCGGATTGTCTTTGGTATTCTGATTCTGATTCTGACAGCTGCCGGTATTCTTGGCGCGGGATTTGGCGCGTAATCGGATAAAGGAGCTTATACTATGAATTCTGCATTCAGTCTTGGCAGTCTCTTCATTGAAGGACTGCTTTCGTTTTTCTCTCCATGCGTTCTGCCGCTGATTCCGCTTTTCTTCGGCTACCTGGCTTCTGACAGTGAGCTGATGGATGAAAGTGCCACACCTCTGCAGAAACGAATCCGCACTCTGGTCAATACACTGTTCTTTGTGTTTGGCATCTGTACGGTGTTCTTCCTTGCGGCAATTGGCACCACTGCATTCAGCACTTATTTTCAGAATCATTCTACAGAGCTTTCACTGGTCGGCGGCATCCTGCTGATTCTCTTTGCCCTGGTTTCTCTTGGCGTTATCCGCATCTCGGCACTTGAGAAGGAACATCGTGTGACAATCAGGAGGAAGAGCCGATTTGCCTGGCTCAATGCCTGGATTATGGGCTTCTTCTTTAGTTTTGCCTGGAGCCCATGCTACGGCCCGATGCTGGGATCAGCACTCGTTGTAGCAGCTAACGAATCCACAAAACTGATGGGGATTCTGGATATCGCAGTATATGCATTCGGCTTTGTGATCATGTTTATCCTGATTGGGCTCTTTACGGAAGAGATGCTTGGTTTCCTAAAAAAGAAAAAGAATGTCATTAAATATACTCAAAAGCTTGGCGGTGTTCTGATTCTGATCATGGGTGCCTATATGATCTATAACTCCTTCAAGGCGATCAATCAGAAGAGCTACGGCAGCTCTGCGGCAGCTGAAAGCACTGCTGCAGCAGCGGCGCCGACTGCAGATGATGGCTTAACAGATGCAGAAAAATATGGCTTTACGCTGAAAGACTATGATGGCAATTCCGTCAGCCTGACAGATTTTACGGGCAAGACCGTGGTCATCGATTTCTTTGAAACCTGGTGCGGCTACTGCAAGCAGGCACTGCCTCATGTGCAGAAAATCAGCGAGTCCAGAGATGATGTGAAAATCATTCTGATTGCTACACCAGATCTTGGCAATGAAAAGGATAAAGAGTATATCAATGATTTCATGAAGGAAAATGGCTATACCCTGACAGTACTGTATGATACGGATTATTCCGTAACAGCAAAGTTTGGCATCACCGGCTATCCAACGACTTATCTGGTTCAGCCGGATGGCTACTTCTATGGCTACATTCCCGGATATGCCAGTGAGGAACAAATGCTCAAATATATTGATCTTGCGGCTGGCAGTTCGGGTTCGCAGGTGACTGGCTGATTATGGCAATGGACCGCATCCCCTGTATTCATGCGGTCCTCATCAATTTTTGAAAATTCATCAGATTATTGTTGCGTTTGGCATACCCCTGTAATATAATTCTCAAGGAACGAGGACAATAAAAAAAACGGCGCTTCGACCGTTTGGTTTATTCGCCTCATTTTTTGTTTGTGAATGGTTAGAAACAATGATCTCAAAGAGGAGGGATGATCATGAAATACATATTTGTTACTGGCGGCGTTGTATCAGGACTAGGCAAGGGAATCACAGCAGCTTCACTTGGACGTCTGCTGAAGCAGCGCGGACTGAAGGTGATCTCTCAAAAATTGGATCCATATATCAACGTTGACCCAGGAACCATGTCTCCCTACCAGCATGGCGAGGTGTTTGTCACTGACGACGGTGCGGAAACTGACCTGGATCTTGGTCACTATGAGCGCTTCATCGATGAGAATCTGAATAAGTATTCCAATCTGACCACCGGCAAGGTGTACTGGAACGTTCTTCAGAAGGAACGCCGCGGAGAGTATCTTGGTGATACCGTACAGATCATTCCTCATATCACCAATGAGATTAAGCGCTTTATCTATTCTGTAGGCGAAAAGGCCAATGCCGATGTCGTGATAACAGAAATCGGCGGTACCGTAGGCGATATCGAATCTCAGCCGTTTATTGAGGCAATCCGTCAGATTGCCATTGAGAACCTCAAGGAGGACGTGTGCTTTGTACATGTCACCTTAGTTCCGTATATACCAGGATCCAATGAGTATAAATCCAAGCCGACACAGCATTCTGTCAGAGAACTGCAGGTATCCGGTGTCTGTCCGGACATCATCATCGCCCGCTGCGACGGACCGCTGCCGGAAGATGTCAAGCATAAGATATCACTCTTCTGCAATGTTAAGCCGGACTGTGTGATCGAAAATATTACTGTTCCTGATCTGTATGAAGCACCGATCATGCTTGAACAGCAGCACTTCTCTGAGATTGTCTGCCGTGAACTGAAAATCAATGCTCCGAGCATTGATATGAACGAATGGATGAGCATGCTGAATCGCATTCATCATCGTGATAAGCATGTAAGAATTGCCCTGGTTGGAAAATATGTAAGACTTCATGATGCATACCTCTCGGTTGTAGAATCACTGAAGCATGGCGGCTATGAAAATAGTGCGCATATTGATATCAAATGGGTGGAATCTGAAGAGATCACCAGAGAGAATGCCAAAGAGATGCTGGGGGATGTACAGGGTATCATTGTACCTGGAGGCTTCGGTGACCGCGGCATTGAAGGCATGGTGTATGCGGCAGAATATGCGAGAGTGCATAATATTCCATATCTTGGACTGTGCCTGGGCATGCAGATAGCAGTGATTGAATTCGCTAGAAATGTACTCGGTTACGCTGATGCCAATTCCAATGAGTTTGATGAGAAGAGCGCACATAAAGTCATTGACTTCATGGCAGATCAGTCGAATGAAATCGACAAGGGCGGTACAATGCGCCTTGGTGCTTACCCATGTCATATCAAAGCAGGCAGTCTTCTGCATCAGTGCTATGGCACGAACGAGATCAGTGAGCGTCATCGTCACCGTTATGAGTTTAATAACGATTATCGTGACAGATTTATAGAGAAGGGCCTGGATATTGTGGGCACTTCCCCGGATAACCGTCTTGTTGAAGCAGTAGAGAATAAGAAGGATGATTTCTTCATTGGAGTTCAGTATCATCCGGAGTTCAAGAGCCGTCCTAACCGTGCTCATCCGCTGTTCAAGGGATTTGTTACTGCATGTGTTGCAAAGAAAGACAGCGAAATAAACTGAAGTATTGTAGAATGAGAAAGCAGACATTGTTCTGCTTTCTTACTTAACAAGATAAATTAAGGAGACCGTACATGGCAGATAAGATCATCGTCCTGGATTTCGGCAGTCAGTACAATCAGCTGATTGCCCGCCGCATCCGTGAATTCGGTGTTTACAGTGAACTTCATCCGGGTGATATGAAGCTCAGCGAAATCCTGGCAATGGGAGATGTAAAAGGAATAATATTTTCAGGCGGACCAAACAGTGTATATGATGCGGATGCACCAAAGTGCGATCCGGAAATCTATACTTCCGGACTGCCGATTCTTGGAATCTGCTATGGCATGCAGATGACACATTACATGCTCAATGGTCAGGTGAAGGCAAGCACAAAAAAGGAATATGGCAGAGCAGAACTTGATATCACTGAAGATTCTGCCTTGTTCAAAGGCCTGGATAAACATCAGACTGTCTGGATGAGTCATGGAGATCAGGTATCTGAACTGGCAGAAGGATTCACCGGTATTGCCAAGAGCGACACATGCCCGTTTGCGGCAAGTGCTGATGATGAAAGAAAGATTTATACTCTGCAGTTTCATCCTGAAGTTCGCAATACGGAGCATGGTCTTGATATGCTGAGCAACTTTGTCTTTGAGATATGCAAGGCAAAGAATAACTGGAACATGAAGAGCTTTATTGATATGCAGGTAGAGAAAATCCGTGCTGAAGTCGGTGACGATAAGGTGCTGCTGGCTCTCAGCGGCGGTGTGGACTCCTCAGTTGTGGCTGCACTTCTGAACAAGGCTATCGGCAAGAACCTCTACTGCATGTTTATTGATCACGGACTGCTCAGAAAAGGTGAAGCAGACAGTGTCATGGAAGTATTGAACCGTGACATGGATATCAACATCACCAAGATAGATGCGGCCGAACGCTTTCTATCCAAACTGAAGGGTGTCAGTGATCCGGAGCAGAAGAGAAAGATCATTGGTGCAGAGTTTATCTATACCTTCCGTGATGAAGTGGCAAACCTTTTAAAAGGCACGGATATCAAGTGGCTGGCTCAGGGAACTCTGTATACCGATGTAATTGAAAGCGGCACAAAGACAGCCCAGACGATCAAATCTCATCATAATGTCGGCGGCCTGCCTAAAGATCTGAACTTTAAACTGATTGAACCATTGAATACACTGTTCAAGGATGAAGTCAGACAGCTTGGCAAAGAACTTGGCCTGACTGATGAGATTGTCTGGAGACAGCCGTTCCCGGGACCGGGTCTTGGCATTCGTGTGCTGGGTGAAATTTCAGATGAGAAACTGGAGATTGTCAGAGAATCAGATGCAATTCTTCGCGAAGAAATCAAAAACGCAGGATTGCAGCGTTCCATTTGGCAGTATTTTACCTGTCTTCCGAATATCCGCAGTGTCGGCGTCATGGGAGACCAGCGTACTTATGACTATACCGTTGTGGTAAGAGCTGTTACTTCCATTGATGGTATGACAGCAGACTGGGCGCGTATTCCGTATGAAGTACTGGATAAGATCTCAACAAGAATTGTTAATGAAGTGGCTCATGTTAACCGTGTGGCCTTGGATATTACATCGAAGCCCCCGGGAACAATTGAGTGGGAATAGTTCACTTTGCCCTGAATTGGCTTTGTTCAGGGCTTTTTTAAATAACTATAATAAAAAACTATATCCATGTATTTTAAAACCTAAAGATTCATAGAAAAGGTGAGCCTTCTCTCTTTTTAAATTACTTGATAAAACAACTTTATAGCACTCATACTTTTTACAATACTCTATAGCATATTCCATCATTTGTTTTCCAACACCCTTACCTTGCCAATCTGTCTTTACAACAACATCTTCAATTAACCCTGAAGTAGCCCCCATATGAGCTAGATTATCTATAATTGCTACAGCAAAAGTTCCAATGATTTTTTCGTCATCAATTGTAACGAATATTTTATAATTGGGGTAATTTGATATTCTTTTAAAAATTACCTCTGCCTGTGCTGTAGATAAAGTCTTACCATCATCCATGTCAGGCTGATTATATATCTCAAGGATACCTTTTAAATCTTCATTATGTGCTTCTCTAATAAGCATTTGTATATTTCTCCTTTAAGTCATTTCATAAATATTTATAATCGTCCATTTGTATATACACTACACAACGAGTTTGTACGATTACAATTGATGTGAGACCAGAACAGATTGAATAAAGACAGAGGCCTCAGCTATTCTATAAGTGTCTAATCAAACAGAAAGTGAGAGAACTCTGCCATGACTAGAATAACATCTATAAATCGCTTATAAATCGCTATCTTCCTGATTCCATGTTCTTTCCTCCTTTACCTCATTATAGAAAAAAGTAGATGCACTTGAAAGTCAATTATGACTTTTTTGTATGTCTACTTTCATCTTACTTCTGCACTATATGCACCAGACTCTCACTATTAATCTCCCATTTTTTTGATAGCATCGACCATGTACAATACTCTTCTTTTCGTTCTCTGTATATTTCTACTTTCTGCTCATACGTCAGTTTCATAAGAAAACCCCTCCGGTTGTTGTCCAACTTTCAGGGTTCACTTCATTGTCTAATTTTTAACTTTTGTTTTGTGTGGTTGAAAAATGTAATATTTATTCGCTGTTTTTCTACAATTAGTTGCTGCTTTGTGTCTTGTCTGAGTGTACTAAGCGTATTCTGCTGCTGAGCCACTGCTTCAGGCACTTTAGTATACGTATCGAGAATCAAATTTTCTGTTAACGTTTTTGCTGATTATGTGGCACGTGTGAAAATGTCCCATAGATATTGATCTTTTTGGATTTCATGAACCTCAGCAACTAATTATAGAAAAATAGCGTATTTATTTAGACAATCTCTGCTGGTGCCAACATTTCTAAATAATGTCTGTTTGTTAACATACTGTATTCCTCCCTTTTTGTCAGAGATGATTGCTCTTTTTTAAACCATTGTTCATTTTTTGGTGCATCCATCAACTTTTTCTGTAAAAATGGCGTATATTTTTTACTATTTTATTGTACAATAAAGACACGAATAACGATTTTATACTCGCTAATGAAATAAAATTTTTAATTGAAAATGATAATTATAAGGCTGGAGATTGTCTTCCAAGTGAAAGAAGTTTATGTAAACGGTTTAATGTTCAGAGACTAACCATTCGCTCCGCATTACGTATTCTTGAAGAAGAGGGAATGATTCGTGCAGTGGCTAAAAGCGGTTATTATTTAAATAATCCAAGAATTGTAAAGAAAACAACTAGCATTTTTTCTTTGACCGATGAACTATTTCAAATGGCGATAGATTCAAAAACCAAATTATTATGTTGCAAATTAATTGAAGCAAAGAAAAATCAAAATGGATTTTTAAAATGCACTTTGGGTGAAAAATTTTATTATATTGAAAGACTTAGAACTGTGGATAATGTTCCGATTTGTTTAGATACGTCATATATTTCACAAAAAAATGTCCTAATTTTAATAAATATGATTTAGAAAACAATTCAATTTATAGAATAATAAATAAAGAATATGGCATCAAGTTACAATATAGTGAACAACTTGTTGATGTGATATGGCCTGATAATAAAATAAGAAAATTATTAGTACTAGATGAGGGATCAAAAATCATTTACCAGCATGGAGCTGTTTACGATACGGATGCTGTACTAATAGAATATTCTAACAGCTATATGAAAAGAGATTTTTTTGTTTATAAATCATAAGGAAAGTAAAAATGGAAAATTACAAACCACTTTATATTTAATTGGAAGAAATGATAATTCAAAGAATTAGGAATAATGAATTTCTTCCTGGAGAAAAACTGCCAAGTGAAAGACAGATGGCAGAGACATACAACATAAACCGCATGACTGTTAAGAATGCAATCAATGAACTTGTAAAAGAAGGTTATGTTTATAAAGCTCAAAATATTAGTACATTTGTAACTAAAGATGACGCCGACCATAGAATATATTTTGGAGAGGACTTGACAGTTGAGAACACAGGGTTATCTGCAATATTAAACGAGGCTGGTTTTGTTATCGAAAGTAAAGTGATTGAAAAGGGAGTTGTAAAAAACTTACCTTATCTCGCTGATAAATTACATATTAAAAATGAGATATCGACTTTATTTCTCTGAAATATATTGATTGATATAGTCGATTATCTGTTG
>SABF01000034.1 GCA_009929095.1 Erysipelotrichia bacterium | reverse complement strand
ATATCAATCCGGAAGTTTTAAGGTTGAACCAGTTGACCTGACAGACCTGGCTATTCATCAGGATGAAGTCAATACAACAGAATCACTGATACGTGGAATTGGTGCCTGGTTCAAGCATCATGACCATAAAGTCGGCGGATTTTCCATGTATGCAGAAAGTGATGTACTTCCTGGCAGCGGTATGTCTTCCAGTGCGGCATTCGAAACTCTGATTGGCACTGTGATTGATTCGCTGTACTGTCATGATGAAGTCGACGCAATTGAAATAGCCAAGGCAGGGCAGTATGCCGAAAATGTATATTTTGGGAAGGCCAGCGGTCTGATGGATCAAATGGCTTCCTCTGTGGGCGGATTTGTAACGATTGACTTTGCTGATAAAGATAATCCAATTGTTAAACGTGTTGACTATGATTTCAACACAAGCGGACATGTACTGATTCTGACTGACTGCAAGCAGTCACATGCAGATCTCAGTGATGAATACTCACTGATTCCAAACGAGATGAAAGCCGCTGCCAGAATCATGGGTCATGAAGTTCTGTCACAGTGTACGATGGACGGTCTGATCAATCACGCTGCTGAAGTACGTACACAGTGCGGCGATCGAGCCTTTCTGAGGGCATATCATTTTCTAAATGAAACTGAGCGTGTAGTAGATGAAGTCGATGCATTGAATCATCATGAATTTGATTCCTTTTTAAAGCTTGTGAAAGAATCAGGTCAGTCTTCTTATATGTATCTGCAGAATGTCTATCCGCCATCTGATCGCATGCATCAGTCCCTGGCAGTTGGACTGGCACTTTCAGAGCAGCTGCTGCAGGGCAAGGGAGCTTATCGTGTGCACGGAGGCGGATTTGCCGGTACGATTCAGGCATTTGTACCAGAAGATATCTCAGATGCATATCAGAAGAGAATGTCAGCAGTATTTGGCGAAGACTGCTGCTATGTACTGCAGATCAGATCTGAAGGCGGTATTAGAATCGCCTGAAGGGTTCGCGGCGAAAGGGTGTAAAGCATGATCAAAGAAGGAAGAATTCTGCTTGGCAAAGCGGAGGACAAAGAAATATATATTGAACCAAGGCAGATGAACAGGCACGGTTTCATAGCCGGTGCAAGCGGAACCGGCAAAACAGTTACTCTGAAAGTGATTGCGGAAAGTCTTAGTGAACTAGGTGTACCTACGGTGATTGCTGATGTTAAGGGAGATCTTTCCGGCATGATCATTTCTGGAGATCAAGCCGCAATAACGGGCAGACTTGAGTCCATGAAGGTTTCTGATGATTTCAAATGTCGAAACTATCCGGTTCACTTCTTTGATGTCTATGGCAAAAACGGGCATCCGATAAGAGCGACGATTGAACAGATGGGTTCAGTGTTTCTATCAAGAATCATGGGCCTTTCTGATGCACAGCAGGGTATTCTGAACATTATTTTCAAAGCTGCAGCTGACATGGATCTCAATATTATTGATTTGAAGGATCTGCAGGCTATGACGGAATATGTCGGCCAGCACGCTGCTGAATATACAGTTTCGTATGGAAATGTGACAAAACAGTCGATTGGTGCAATTCAGCGCAGACTGCTGGAACTTGATTCTGAAGGCGGAGATATATTCTTTGGCCAGCCTGCCCTGGATATTCATGACTGGATATCTTCCGAAGGCGGTCTTGGTGTCATGAACATTCTTGAATGCCAGCAGCTATTTCAGCATCCGCTGCTCTATGCAACATTTCTCTTATGGATGCTGAATGAACTTTATGAAAAGCTTCCTGAAACTGGCGATCTTGACAAACCTAGAATTGTTTTCTTCTTTGATGAAGCACATACGCTGTTTGATGAAGCACCAAAGCAGCTGACAGATAAAATTGAACAGACGGTCAAACTGATCCGTTCCAAGGGAGTTGGCATCTACTTCATTACACAGAGTCCGGCTGATATACCTGGTGATATTCTGGCCCAGCTGTCCAATCGCATTGAGCACTCTTTGCGAGCTTATACACCAGCTGAAATCAAGGCAGTCAAACAGGCAGCTGATTCCTTCCGTCCCAATCCGGCATTCAATTCGGCTGATCTGATTTCCAATATGAAGACCGGTACTGCACTTGTCTCTGTCCTTGATGCGGAAGGGGCGCCTACAATTGTTGAGCATACAAAGATACTCCCGCCAAAATCAAGCATGAGCATCGCCGACGCTTCTATGGTAAGCAGCTGCATCCTGCATGACAATCTTTACGGCAAGTACGGAAAATCATTTGATGCAGCAAGTGCCTATGAAGGTCTGGATGAAGTAAGAAAGAGCGAAGCTGCAGAGGCTGAAAAAGCAGAAGCTTCTGAAAGAGAAGCGAAACTTCAGTACATGAAAGAAAAAGAAGAGATGCGTGCTGAAGTCAAAAGAGAAAAAGAAAAGTCTGAACGAGGTACTCGTCTTGCGAAAAAAATGACTAACAGGATTGAAAATGAGGCAATCAATATAGGCATCCGCTCTGCAAAGAAGTTTCTCAAAGGCTTTCTGAAATAAAATTCATCTAGCAGCAATACTTAGAAATGGCTGAAATACGCCATTTTTATATTTGTTCAGATCGCTGCAATATTCAGAAATAATTCATAAAAAAGACAAATTGTGAACAGATGCTGACTATATTCTGTATGCATTAAGGAGTGCAGGTCTATGACTGACAAATCCGTGATCAATACTTTCCGGAGAACAGAAAACAAGTACAGCCTTTCTATAGAACAAAAGGAGCAGTTTGTTATGCTAGCTGGTGATCATATAATAGAGGACTTCTATTTCCAGTATACCGTTCATAACATCTACATGGACACAGCTGACAATGCAATGATTATTCATTGTCTAGAAAAACCAGAGTACAAAGAGAAAATCAGAATGCGCACCTATGGAGCTCCCGAGGAACATAAGCCGGTCTTTCTGGAGATCAAAAAAAAATATCATGGCATTACTGCAAAACGGCGCGTTGCTCTGTCTCTGGCAGAGGCGGATGAATTCATTATATCTGGTGTACTGAAGGGCACTGGTCAGATTGTCAGTGAACTGAATGCGGCAATCAGTCTGTACCACCCAGTACCAAAAGTGTTTGCGGCTTATGATCGTCTATCCTATGCCGGAACAATAGATTCGGATCTTAGAATCACATTTGATACTAATTTACGGTATCGCACAGAGTGCTTGAATCTGAACCTCAGCAGACATGACAGGAACATGTTTTCTGACGAAATCGTTTTAATGGAAATAAAAGCTGCTGATCGCTGTCCACTCTGGCTGACCGAAGTTATGAGAGAACTGAAAATAAGACCATCATCATTTTCCAAATACGGCACAATATATCAGAAAGATCTGAAAGATAAATTATCAACACACCGACATTACCGGCAGGAGCCATCTCCCGCTTATGCATATAGTACTGAAAGGAGTGTTTTACATGTTTAATTCACTGCTGGATTCAGGCTTTACAGCATCAAATGTATTCATCTGTATGGCTGTTTCAATTCTGTGCGGTACAGCTATAGCAATGACTTACCGTTTGACGGAATACCCGTCAAAAAACTTCTCTACAGCGGTAGCGATCCTGCCGGCGATTGTCATGATGGTGATCATGATGGTGAATGGAAATATCGGTGTAGGTGTTGCCGTTGCCGGAAGCTTCTCACTTGTGAGATTCCGTTCACTGCCGGGGAAAGCCGGTGACATTATCATTATCTTCATGAGCATGTCAATCGGATTGATGACTGGTATGGGGTATGCAGTACTTGCCGTTCTTTCAGCCGTAACACTGAGTGCTGCCTACTTCATTCTTGCAAAAGTGAAATTTTTGGATTCCAATCCAGATTGCCGCGGTCTTAGAATTACAATTCCGGAAGATCTGGATTATATATCAGTTTTCACTGATATCTTTGACAGGTATGCAACAGATGTCAAATTGCAGAGCGCAAGAACTGTGAATCTTGGCACAATGTATCAGATATCCTATGAACTCCGGCTCAAGAATCCAGCTGATGAAAAAGCTATGATTGATGAACTGCGTACCAGAAATGGAAATCTATCAATTATCTGCGGACATCATGCCGCTGCATCTGATGTGCTGTAATCGGGAGATCACATGAAATATAAAAACTATGCAATACTTGCGATGTGTCTTGCCATTGCAGGGTATGCAGCATATCGTTCACAGAAAACAGAAGATTCATCTAAGGTAATTTCAGCTGATACGTCTTCTGCAAAACTGACTTCTTCATACAGCGACTTAATGAAACTTGACAGTGAAGACAGCATTGAATCATTTGATACAGCCTCTTCAACGATAATAAATATGACCGGCACCTCTGCTGACATCAATGGAAGCGGTGCTGAACTCAAGGATGACAGAATAACAATAACTAAGGCTGGAACCTATGTTCTGAATGGTACATTTTCGGGTTCGGTCGAAGTCAACTGCACGGGCAGCGGTACGGTTCGAGTTGTATTGAATGGTGTCTCAATCATCGGAACCGGCAGTTCTGCAATCATTGTATATCAGGCTGACAAAACGATTATTACTTCAGCGGAAGGAACAGATAATACTCTTTCTGACACCAGTGAACCTTCTGATGATGAAGAGATTACCGCATCTGTTTTTTCACATGATGATCTTGTTATTAATGGCTCTGGCAAACTTAACATCACAGCTAATCAGAACGATGGCATCACATCAAATGATGCTCTGAAGATAATTAATGCAAACATAACAGTGAACGCTGCTGATGATGGAATCATCGGTAAAGATTATCTGTATGCGGAAAACTCCGTACTTGATATCAGCTGTACAGGTGATGGATTAAAATCTTCCAATGATACTGATGAAAACTCGGGAATTGCTTTAATCAATGGCGGTGAGGTTTCCATCGAAGCAGATGATGATGGAATTCAGACTGTTTCAGCAGCGGTTATTATGGCTGGATCAGTAACGATTACTTCCGGCGGTGGATATCAAAATGCATCTACAATCGACAATAAGATGTTCATCGGAGAATTTCACAGCGGTACTATGGCAGAAGGCGTTATAAATAGAGATGAAGCACGTCCGTCACAAGGAGCACCTGAGAATTCAGACGATCGGCTCTCTGCTGATGATTTGCAGAATTCTATGACCAGACCAGATATGAATTCAAATTCATCCGATGATCAGTCATCTGCAGACTCTTCTGCAAGTATACAGACGCCTCCTGATATGAGTGCAAATGAACAGAACTCTGATAATCGGGTGTCTGATCCTTCAATTCAAACGAGCACTACTGCTGATTCGGAAGCCAAATCAAAGGGAATCACTTCAGATAAAATGATAGAGATTGACGGCGGAACAGTGACAGTCAATTCTGCAAGTGATGCGCTGAACTCAGCTGGAAACATCTCAGTAAACGACGGAACATTGAATATCAGTGCTGGTGATGATGGTATGCATGCTGATGATACACTGGAAATTTCGGCAGGAACAGTTACATTGTCAGAGTCCTATGAAGGACTTGAGGCTACATATATCAACCTGATTGGCGGAGAGATAGCAATTACATCCAGTGATGATGGCATTAATACATCTAATAAGTTAAGAACCACCACATCAGGAACTGGCGGTTTTGATTCCGATGATGGATCCTATTTGAAGATCAGCGGAGGAAATATCACAGTAAGCGCAGATGGTGATGGGATTGACATCAATGGTTCTGGAACAATGACTGCAGGAACTGTTACTGTAAATGGTCCGACAAACTCTGGAAATGGAGCACTTGACTGTGCCGGTACATTCAATTTCAACGGCGGTACTCTCTATGCTGGAGGTGCCAGTGGAATGGTCGTAGTTCCCTCAGACAGCAGCATATGCTACAGTTTGGATATTGGGGTGGCAAACAGTGGAACAGTAACTGTAAAAGACTCTTCAGGAAATACGATAGCATCATATGTTTCTGGCAAGATGTTTCAGAATGTTGTCATAGCAAGTGATCAGTACAGGAATGGTGAAGTATATACAGTATATGAAAATGACACAGTGCTTGGCACAGCAGCAATCTCGGAATCCGTAACCTATGTGAATGCATCAGCACAGTCTCAGAATATGATGGATGGCAGAAACCAGAAGAACCAGGGTGGAATGAAGCCTGATGGAAATTCAAGTGATAACTCTGTCAGCGATGCCGGCGGAATGCAGGCAGACAGCACTTCAGGGGCCACAGCAGAAGAAGGCAATCTCAGCAGTTAAATTCAGGAATTCAACCAATGCAGACAGGTTGACTGACTGTTCTGCATCCAGCAGATCATTAACTGCATAATGAGTAAAGGTCGTTCAGTATATCTGAACGGCCTTTTTGATTGCCTTATATGAGCAAGACAGATTGCTCTAAGAAAATTCTCCGAAAACTGCCTGTCTCATCTACTGGTCGGATGATGCAGCTGAACTTAAATAATTCTTCTAACAGGTGATTTCTTGATTAATAGCTGTATTGCAATTGGATCAATACCAAATCATACAGATTCAGGACGCAGATTGTACAAAGTGCATACAGTCTATGCAGCAGTGCAGCATAGGATGCTAACAGCAGCGAAACAGATGTTTGCTGTCCTTAGATAATAAATAGCTGAACCAACGGATTAATTCTATTCATTTTGTGGTTTCGTGGTCATATAGTAATAAAATCATCATATTCTGTTGAACTTTATGTAAATAAAACAGATGTTTCTCAGCAATGGGAAACATCTGCATGCTAGTGTATTAATTCATTGAATCACTTGCTGATAGAGGTTGAACTAGAACGATACTTGATTAGTGCGATGCCAAGAACAGTGAATACTGTACTGATATATACTGAGATTTTGATGGTTGCAGAAGGAGGTATATAGAGATCTAGTATTCCTCTTAGCAGACTGCCGGCTGTGAGGATCAATACTGCATCATACCAGAAACTGCCTGGCGAAGGAATTTTCATATGTTCAGTAATAAAGCATGGCATAAATCCTGCAAAAAGAGGAATTGCAAACAGATAACGTATATAGACGGAAACTTCTGCATGATAGGATGATTCAATGAACATCAGGAAAATCAGACTTGCAGCTGACAGCAGAAGATAGACGATTGCATATCGATTGAGAGATTTAGAAATTTTTATAAACTTTCTGGGCAATGTCAATGACTTCCTTTCTTTGATTGCATTTCCATTCGCTGCTGAGTGGTCTTGCATAGTATCGCTGAATACCGCTTGCTGTGCCAGGACTCTGCATATACTGATCAGCCCGACCGGAACTCCTGCTGAAAGATTTGGCAGAGACCGTGTAAGCAATGCAAGCATTTTGCAGTTATTCATCAACGAAACAGCGAAATTGCAGCACAGTGAAACATCTGTTTGTAGATTGGTAAACTGTCCATGAGAATATGTATATATGACACTTTTCTATAAGTGCCATAGTTTGCAGGAACTTCTACTTCCCTTATGGGGATGTCAGAATGACAGCACTTCAGAAGTACATTCATTTCATATCCGTAACGCTTTCCTTCGATATTGATCATGAAATCCAGCAGATCTCCAGTAAAAGCCACTAGACCAGTCTGCGTGTCTGTTATGCTGGTACCGGTAGAAAGGTAAAACAATGAAGCAGTCAGCTGGTTGCTGAATCGGCTGCGAAATGGAGTATTTCGGTTATCTGTATCTCTTGTACCAAGAATTAACGCTCCAGGATGAAGCATTGCTTCCTCGGCACATCGTTCAGCATCGCCAGGTTTATACTGGCCATCAGAATCAAGCATAACAATTGTGCATTCCTTGCCGTAGTGATCGTGAATGAATTGCAGACCAAATTTCAAAGCGTCGCTTTTTCCTTTAGTCGAATGCTGATGAAGCACATCAGCATATGCTTCAGAATTACGAAAAATCCCGGAGTATTCACTTGGGCTTGCGTTATCTACGAGGCAAATATTCATTCCCATCTGCTGAAGTCTGATTTCGAGAGGAATCAGATGTTCATCAGGACAGTAAGACGGAATCAGAACAATTACAGTCATATGAAGTATCCTCCTGTTACGAAAGAATTCTAAAGTGTATAGTTTATGAGAAAATGAATAATATATGAATCCTTTGTGAACATTGATATTAAAAAAACATAGTCACATACTGCACCAGTCTATCGAAACAAATAAGTCAAGACCGGAAAAAAATATCATTTGTGCTAGAATGTGCACTGCGAGGTGCAGAATGTCTCTATTGTTAAGAAGCGTATTTCCTGATTCAGAGCTGTTGCTTAAACCATGCTTTGATGATGCGGAAATTCAGAATGTTAAGTATTTTAATGGGGATGGCCATGGTGAAATCATTCTGAAATTGAATGCACCGCTGACTTATGAGAATTATTACAAGCTTTCGATGAATCTATCCCGTCAGCTGGGCTGTCATATGCTTGTGGCGCTAGTTACCTCTGTACATGATATTACCATCATGGAACTGATGAAATATCTGAATGCCTGCGTAAGAATTCATCCGGAAATGTCCTGCTTGAATAATGGTGCCGTGCAGTATGACAATGCTGAAAGCCGTTTGGTTTATCTGTTTACAGATACTGAAGTATTGAATCAGGCTAAAGGTGTTGTCGAAAGCCTTCAGGATTATTTAACATGCATTGGTCTTGGGACAGTGACTGTTGAATGCCAGATGCAGAAATTTGATACTCCGGTAACAGAGAAAGTTAAAGTATTTACGCCTCAGCCATCTGAAGAATCCCGCAGATCTGAACAGAATACAAACGGCGGACGCAAGAAATACTATGGCCGAACTAAGACAGAAAACTATACTCATATTGATTTAAAGGATGTCTCTGAGCAGATTGAGAACGTTCAATTTGAAGGCACCGTGTTTGCTAAGAATGACTTTGTTCATAAAGCCAAGCAGATTATCATTCAGTCGCTATCGGTTTTCGATGGCAATGACGCTATCATAGTGAAACGTTTCGAAGGCCGCAGCTTCAGCAGGGAAGACATGGATGCAGTAAATGAGGGCGATCGCATTCGTGTATTTGGCAATATTGAAAATGATAGATTTAACAATGATCTGGTGTGTACAGCATCTCAAATTGATAAACTTGAGCAGATAAAGACGAAAGACAATGCAGAAAGAAAACGGGTAGAACTGCATATGCATACCAATATGTCAGAAATGGATGGTATATGTGAACCCGCCGCGATTGTCAAATATGCGTGGAATCTTGGACATTCTGGTATATGCATCACTGACCATGCAGACTGTCAGTCTTTTGTAAAAGCCTACAATACTGCCCGAAAACTAAAGAAGGGCGATGCTGAGCGCAAGTTTAAAGTTGGATTTGGCTGTGAGGCAAACATGGCGGAAGACAGAATGTGCATTGTAAGAAATTCTGTTGATGCAAGGCTTGAAGATACTGCTTATGTCTCGTTTGATCTTGAAACAACAGGTCTTTCCTGTTTCTATGACTCCATCATTGAATTTGGTGCTGTTAGGATAAAAAACGGCAATGTGATTGATCGCAAGCAGATGTTTATAAAGCCGCCGCACGATATTCCTGCCTATATATCACTAAAGACCAATATTACTAACGAGATGGTGAAAGATGCCAGACCATTTGCAGATGTATATCAGGAAATCATAGAGTGGATCGGGTCAGATATTCTTGTAGCGCATAATGCGACATTTGACTATCACTTTTTGAATGAAGAATTGCGTCGCATTAACCAACCTCCTCTGAAGAACTGTATTATTGATACACTGACGATGGCCCGAGCAATCCTGCCAGACAGAAGGGCATACAGATTGGGCAACATAGCGAGATACTACCGTGTTGCTTACGATGAAGAGGTTGCTCATAGAGCGGACTATGATGCTGAGGCACTGGCAGGTGTTTTCAGATGCCTTCTGCATGATGCAGAAAAACAGGGAGCTGAAACAGTTGCAGATCTTCAGGACAAAATTCAGAATGACCAAGTTTATAAAAAAACACGCAAGAGTCACGTAATGATTCTGGTCAAGAACCATGATGGATTGAAATCTCTGTATAAGCTGATTACAGAATCCAATATTCGAACACTTGCAGTCATGAGCAAATCGTCTGGCAAGGATGGTGCGGAAGTCACTGCCGAACCAAGAATGCTAAGATCATCAATAGACAAAGTCAGGGAGAATTTTCTGATTGGTTCAGCCTGCTATAATAACGATCTTTTTGAGCTTGCCTGCAACGGTGACGATGATCGACTTGAACAGCAGATGATGTGGTTTGACTATATTGAAATCCAGCCGCTTGGCAATTATTCCACTTATGTGGCTATGGGCAATGTACCGGATATCAATCGCATCAAGGATGTTCTGAAACGTATCATTGCCATGGCTCGGAAGCTTCACAAGCCAATCGTCGCAACCAGTGATGCTCACTATTGTTCCCCGGATCAGAAAGTATTCCGAGATGTCTACATTACAGCTCAGGGTGTTGGCGGTGTAACACATCCGCTCTATATTCGTGACGATACATTGAGAATGCGTACAAAGAATCCAGATCAGCACCTTCGCCTTACAGATGAAATGATCAAGGAATTTGACTGGCTCAATGACCCGGAACTGGTGTACCAGATCGTAGTTGAAAACTCTATTAAGCTGTTTGACATGCTGGATGACATTCAGCCGGTACCTTCGGGAACATTTCCGCCGCATATTGAAGGATCAGATAAAAAACTGGAAGATATCTGTCATAAGACAGAGCATGACATGTATG
>SABF01000033.1 GCA_009929095.1 Erysipelotrichia bacterium | reverse complement strand
CAATAGTAGTACCGATTCAATGGGGAAAAATCATGGAAAGGGAGGTAGATGATGATCATGGCAGATAAGCCATATGCAATTGAGATGCTGGACATTACCAAACGTTTTACTGGCATCCTTGCCAATGACCGCATCACACTTCAGCTGAAGAAAGGTGAGATTCATGCACTGCTTGGTGAAAATGGGGCTGGAAAGTCCACTCTGATGAGTGTGCTGTTCGGTCTTTATCAGGCTGAAGAGGGAACAATAAGAAAAGACGGAAAAGAAGTAATTATTAAGGATCCTAACGATGCCAATGCGCTTGGCATCGGTATGGTACATCAGCATTTTAAGCTGGTTCAGTGCTTTACCGTACTGGACAACATTATTCTTGGCGTGGAAAGCGTCAAGAACGGACTGCTGCAGAAGAATGAGGCAAGAAAACGCGTAATAGAGCTTTCAGAAAAATACGGTTTGAAAGTTGATCCGGATGCAAAGATTGAAGACATCACTGTCGGCATGCAGCAGCGTACGGAAATACTGAAGATGCTGTATCGCAACAATGAGATACTGATCTTTGACGAACCGACAGCAGTACTGACACCGCAGGAAATTAAAGAACTCATTCAGATCATGAAGAATCTTGCTCGTGAAGGCAAGTCGATTCTGTTTATCTCACATAAGCTGAATGAGATTATGGAGGTCGCAGATCGTGTTACAGTTCTGAGACGCGGTAAGGGAATCGGCACTGTGAATATTTCAGACACAACAGAAGAGGAACTCAGCCGCATGATGGTTGGCAGAGATGTTCAGCTTGTGGCCACCAAAAAAGAAAACGCGACTGGAGATGTCATCCTTCATGTAGAGAACATGACTGTGGCATCTAAGGCTCACAAGAATAACGCTGTCAAGCATGTTTCCTTTGATGTGAAATCCGGCGAGATCGTATGCATTGCTGGTATTGATGGCAACGGACAGACAGAACTTGTTTACGGCCTGACGGGCATAGAGCCGCTTAGCAGCGGATCTATAAAGATCTGTGACAGAGATATGACCAATGCATCAATCAGGCAGCGCTCTGAGTATCTTAGTCATATTCCGGAAGATCGTCAGAAGTACGGCTTGGTTCTCGATTATCCGCTCTGCTATAACATTGTTCTTGAACGCTACTGGCAGCCGGAGTTTACAAGTAAAGCCGGTTTCCTGAAGCAGAAAAAAATCCGGGAATATTCGGATAAACTCATCAGCCAGTATGATGTCCGATCCGGTCAGGGAACGGAAACAATAACCAGGTCAATGTCTGGCGGAAATCAACAGAAGGCAATTCTGGCCCGAGAACTGGATAAGGAACATAAACTTCTGATAGCTGTACAGCCAACTCGCGGCTTGGATGTCGGGGCTATTGAGTATATTCATAAGCAGCTGATTGCTCAGCGCGATGCCGGCGATGCAGTGCTTCTGATATCACTGGAACTGGAAGAAGTAATGAATGTATCTGATCGAATTCTTGTCATGTACGAAGGTGAAATTGTCGGTGATCTGAATCCTAGGACAACAACCACTGAGGAACTTGGCTTGTATATGGCAGGTGCGAAACGGGATGAGAAATTCATGGCACAAAATGCCAGCGAGGAGGTAGCCGCATGAATTCACAGACTAAACGGACTGCCTTCTACAAGAAACCAGAAGTGCAGTCTATTATATCCTCACTGCTCTGCATCATCGTTGGCCTTCTGATTGGCTATATTGTTCTGCTTTTGATTAATCCGGCGGGTGCAGGTGAAGCAATCAATGCTGTTCTGAAAAACTTCATGAATTATCCAAGTGCGATTGCCCAGCGTAAATATCTTGGCAATACTCTTGTAAAAACCGCACCTCTTCTTATGTGTGCATTATCTGTACAATTCTGTTATAAAGTCGGCTTGTTCAATATTGGTGCTGCGGGTCAGTATGAAGTCGGTGCCTGTGTCTGTCTCTTTGCGGCACTTGCATGGCATCTTCCCTGGTACATGTGCATGATTCTTGCGGCGGCTGCCGGAGCGGTACTTGGTGCTGTAACTGGCGCACTTAAGGCGTATTTCAATGTGAATGAGGTTATTTCCGGTATCATGCTCAACTGGATTGGCCTGTATGTTACAAATACAGTTCTGACCTCTGTTAAGGAAGCGGCAAGCCCGTATACACTGGGTATTGCGGCTGCAAATCCATCAGCGCTGATTCCGACTTTGGGTTTAGATAAAATGTTCGGCAATAATAAGTATGTGACCATTGCCATTCCTCTGGCAGTTATTGCTGCAATCGTTATCTGGATTGTTTTATCTAAGACAAAGTTCGGCTATGAACTGCGCGCGACTGGCTACAATAAATATGCAGCGAAGTATGCTGGCATGAAAGAAAAAAAGAATACCGTTATCACTCTGGTTATCGGCGGAATGCTTGCAGGTCTTGGTGCATCGTTCCTTTATCTCTCCGGCTTCGAACAGTGGTCATGCACGCAGACTTCTGTGCCGGGTATGGGTTTCAGCGGAATTGCCGCAACCTTCCTTGGCAGTCTGCATCCAATCGGAACAATATTTGCGTCTTATTTTATTCAGCATATTACCTCCGGCGGTGCATATCTCGACAAGGCTATTTATCCTTCACAGATTTCTGATCTTATTTCTTCAATTATCATTTATCTTTGCGGCTTTGCATTATTCTTTAAATACTCAATGAATGTACGTATTGCCGCAAGGGAAGAAAGAATGATCGAGAGTTTAAAACAGAATGAGTCACCGGCTGCAGAAGCAGAGATTAAAAAGGATGGTGAGCAGAGATGACGCTGTTAGTTCAATATACACTGGTCTTTGCATCGGTTCTGATGCTGGTGGCACTTGGCGGCTGTTTCTCTGAACATTCCGGTGTAATCAATCTGGGGCTTGAAGGAATCATGGTCATGGGTGCTCTTGGCGGTGCTCTGGCTATGAAGTATATGCCGGCTAATGCTGGAACCCTGCAGATTATTCTGACAGTAATCGTTGTAACGATACTTGCTGGAGTCGCTTATTCAGCACTGCTTGGGATAGCCTGCGTTAACTTCAATGCTGATCAGACACTGATTGGCACAGCACTGAATATGCTGGCGACTGCTTTGGCAACTATTATTGTAAAGACAATCAATACAATGGAGAATCCGGACAACGTGTCCTCGACAATTCAGTATATTCAGCAGAAACAGGCATTCATTCATCGTATTGGCGATTTTGAATTCAACTGGTTTATGCTGCTTGCTCTGGCAGCGCTGATAATTGCCTATATTGTTCTGTATCGCACTCGCTTTGGCCTAAGAATGATGGCCTGCGGCGAGAATCCTCAGGCGGCAGACAGTGTTGGTATCAATGTCTATAAGTATCGCTGGGCAGGTGTGTTGATCTCTGGCCTTCTTGGAGGCTTGGGCGGCATTGTCTATATCACTGCCGGTGTCAGCGAATGGAAATTTGAAGTGGGTGCCGCTGGATTTGGATTCTTAGCCCTTGCAGTTATGATCTTTGGTCAGTGGAAGCCTCAGCGTATTGCCCTCGCAGCACTGCTATTTGGCTTTTTCAGAGCTTTATCGAATGTCTATACTGGCTTCAGCTGGCTTGCAGCGCTTAATATTCCAAGTACTGTCTACAACATGATGCCTTATATTATTTCACTGCTGGTGCTGATGTTCACATCCAAAACGTCTGCAGCACCTAAAGCAGAGGGTGTTCCTTACGATAAGGGATCACGCTGATTCGTTATTTTGGGCAGGGAATGAAATAAATCCCTGCCTTTTTCTTTTTTTTGGTGTGACGGTATAATGATGCAGTAGAATGATTATTGCAAAAGTGGGAGAAAGCTATGAAAAAAGCAATGGCAGCTGTAATGGCGGCAGGCATGGCATTCAGTCTGATGGGATGCGGAGCAAATGAAACATCAGGCAATAATAAATCGCAGATTGTACTGATTACTGATGGCAGTGAGGAGAGCGTTCAGGACAGCAGTTATAACGAATCTGTCTATAATGGCATATCGGAATATGCCGTCGGACATAATAAATCATACGCGTACATTATCCCTGAAACAGAAACGACGGAAGCATATCTTTCGTCAATTGATCAGGCCGCTGCAAATGGCGCAGAAATCATTGTCTGCCCTGGCTCGGCGTTTGAAGAGGCGATCTATCAGGCTCAGACAGATCATCCGAATACTGCTTTCATTCTGTTTGATGGAACACCGCATGATGCTGATTTCAATTACAGCCAGTCCGGCAATGTGCATACAGTATTGTTCCAGGAAGAACAGGCTGGATATCTTGCGGGTTACGGTACCGTTATGGATGGCTATACAAAACTTGGCTTTGCCGGCGGCAAGCAGGTTCCCTCTGTTGTTCGCTATGGATATGGCTTCATTCAGGGAGCGGATGCGGCTGCAGAGAAGCTGAATGTTAATATTTCAATCAAGTATACCTATACGAATTCCTTTCTGCCGACAGACGATCTGACAACTGAAATGGAAGCATGGTATAAAGATGGTACAGAAGTAATCTTCTCCTGCGGCGGTATGATGTATCAATCCGTGTTTCAGGCGGCGGAAGACATGCATGCAAAAGTCATCGGTGTTGATGCTGATCAGTCAAAGATTTCTGATACAGTATTGACCTCAGCAGTTAAAAATCTTGGATCAATCTCACAATCACTGCTTTCTGACTTCTATGATAATGACAAGGCATGGCCGAAGACAGATGCTGGGACACTGACTGTTGTGGGAGCAAATGACGATGCGGTTGGCTTGCCTACTGCGGACGGAACATGGAAGTTTGCTGAATTTACAGTGGATGAGTACAATGCACTGTATACTGGCATGAAAGATGGAAAACTTGTGATATCCAATGAAGTTGATGTGCAGCCGACTGTTTCGGATAACACGTCAGTTGACTATGATGCATAGAAAATAGAGGCGTAGATGAAACAGGAACGGACATATCCACAGCTTATAGTTACGAAAAAACAGGAGAAGGTGCTCAAAGCGGGTCATCCCTGGGTGTATGAAGATGAAATCACATCACCAATCGATGAAATTGAAAATGGATCTCTTGTTGATGTATGCAGTCAGAAGAACATCTACCTTGGCACTGGTATATACAGTGTGACTTCAAAGATCCGGGTTCGCATTCTGGATGTTAATGCGAATGAGACATTTCAGATGCCGTTTTTTGCAAGGAGAGTGGCCTATGCACTGCAGTATCGCCGCGATGTCATGGGTGAGGATTGGAATGCCTGCAGACTGATTCATGGAGAATCAGACGGACTCCCGGGTGTAACGATTGATCGCTATGAGTCAATATTGGTCAGTGAAATCCTGTCTTACGGAATGGAACAGAGAAAACAGTGGATTTATCAGTCGTTAATCGATCAATTAAGTGGATACGGAGTGAAGATTGACGGCATCTATGAACGCTGTGAGGGAGAACTTAGAACAAGAGAAGGGCTTGATCAGCATAGGGGATGGGTTGATTTGCCAGGGCTGGCAAATCCGGAATCTCCGGTCGTGATTATTCACGAGAACGGCATTGCCTATGAAGTGGATGTTGAAAATGGACAGAAAACCGGTTTCTTTCTTGATCAAAAGTACAATCGTGTGGCTGTCAGAAAGATTTCTGAAGGAAGAAGGGTGCTGGATTGCTGCACACATACCGGGTCATTTGCAATGAATGCGGCAATTGGGAAAGCAGAGCATGTAACGGCAGTGGATATATCTGAAACAGCTCTGGCTTCTGCCCGACGCAATGCAGCGATGAATAATCTTGATCAGCAGATAGAATTTGTGCAGGCAGACGTGTTTGATATTCTGGAACAGTCATTAAAAGAGCATCAGCGTTATGACTTCATTGTGCTTGATCCGCCGGCATTCACAAAAAGCAGGAAGACCCGAGAACATGCATACAATGGCTACCTGAAAATCAATACGCTGGCAATGCGTCTCTTGCCAAGAGGCGGATACCTTGCGACCTGTTCCTGTTCACATTTCATGCCTTCAGGATTGTTCAAATCCATGCTGAAAGAAGCTGCAGAAGCTGCCGGAGTTCGGCTGCGGATGGTTGAAGAACGGCATGCAGCAATGGATCATCCAGTTCTGATCAGTGTTCCGGAAACCGACTATCTGAAGTTTTTCCTTGTACAGATACTGTAAATATTGCATGAATATGCGGTATTTAATATTTTGTGAAAACGCTGAAACCGTTCACAATTAGCGGTTTTGGCCTTTTTGTGGTATAATTCCACTCAGAGAGTTAGGAGGCGATGCATCATGTATAAAATAAATGATATCGTTGTATATCGCAGAAACGTCTGCAAGATTACTGGCAGACGCAAAAGCGACCTGAATGGAGAACAGTGCTATGTACTGGAGCCGTACATTGATCCGGATGGATCCGTCAGAATGATGGTGCCAGTGAACTACCATGGTGAAAATATCCGTGATGTATCGACAAAACAGGAAATTTCCAAGCTGATTAAATCAATTCCAGAGTTGAAAATGCTGGAAAATAAACCTGCTAACATGAAGAGTCAGTATGTGGCACTTCTAAAAGGCAATGACCTTGTGGATCTTGCCAGAATTATCAAGACTTCGTATTATCGGAACAAAGAGCGTGCTGATAATCACAAAAAGGTTGCATCCATAGATGGGGAATATCTGGAAAAAGCAGAGAACTATATGTTCAATGAATTCTCGGTAGCTCTGGATATGCCGTTTGAGAAATGCCGTGACAACTTTATTAAGGCAATCAAAAAACAGGAAAAAGCGAGCTGATGACAAATCAGAATGATACACTGCTTCAATGTTTTGAATGGTACCTTGCAGATGATGGTTTATTTTGGAATAAAGTGAAGGAGGAAACTCCTTCTTTTTCCATGTCAGGCATTACTGAGGTCTGGCTTCCGCCGGCTTATAAAGGACAGGCTGGAATTCATGATGTCGGCTACGGTGTCTATGATATGTACGATCTGGGGGAATTTAACCAAAAGGGTGCAATACGAACTAAGTATGGTACCAGAGCAGAATATCTCTCAGCATTGAAAGCTCTGCATAAAGCAGGTATTTCAGTGATTGCAGATATTGTCTTCAATCATCGCATGGGTGCAGATAATACGGAAATAGCAGCAGCTATTGAGGATGATCCGGCCAATCGTATTGTCGATGAATCATCACCGGGAATGATCGAATCATGGACAAAATTCACTTTTCCGAATCGAAATGGCAAGTACTCTTCTTTCACATGGGATCACTCGTGTTTTGATGGCACTGACTGGGACGAAGATGGACATCGAAGTGCAGTATATCGGTTCATCAATAAGCAGTGGGATGAAGAAGTTGATACAGAAGAGGGAAACTATGACTATCTGATGGGATGCGATCTTGATATGTCCAATCCCAAAGTTATCAGCGAGCTGCATGAATGGGGCCGATGGTATTATGATACCGTTGGATTTGATGGTGTGCGCCTAGATGCACTGAAGCATATTCGCTTTACGTTCTTTGAAAGCTGGCTGCAGGATATGAACAGACATGCGGGAAAATGTCTGCTTGCTATTGGCGAGTATTGGAATGCTGATATCAGAAAACTTCTCCATTACCTAGATGTAAACAATAACTGTCTGAGTTTGTTTGATGTCTCCCTTCATTACAATCTGTATAATGCGGCAAATAGCGGCGGATCTTACGATATGGGAAGCATACTGAACAATACGCTGATAAAAGAGAGGCCGATGAATGCAGTGACCTTTGTCGATAATCATGATACCCAGCCAGGACAGGCACTGTCTTCCTTTGTAATGAGCTGGTTCAAGCCTCTGGCCTATGCACTGATTCTACTAAGAGCAGAGGGGCTGCCATGTGTTTTTTACGGGGATTTGTATGGAATACCGCATGATCATATTGACCCGGTAGTTGGTCTGGACAAATTGATCAGGATTAGAAAAGAATATGCTTATGGACCTGAAATCGATTACTTTGATGATCAGAATATTGTCGGCTGGACCAGAGGCGGAGACACAGCCTTCAGCTGCAGCGGTTTGGCAGTACTTATGAGCGACAGTGCCGGCGGTATAAAGAAAATGAATGTTGGAACGCAGTTTTCTGGAAAAATCTTCGTGGATGCACTTCAGCATCAGAACCAGGAAGTGGTCATAGACAATGATGGCTGCGGCATATTCAGTACTGATGGCGGCAGTGTGAGTGTCTGGATGCTGAAAGATGCCGCTGCTGCAATCCGGAAAAACTGCTGAATTCATAAAAGTCGGAAACACAATTCCGATTTTTTTATAGGCGGTTGATAAAATAGACCATATGGTCTATTATCATTTGGTATTCAGCAGAAAGAACGATCTTCGGAGGCTATGATGAAACAGGAAATTAAGCACGCATTAACCAGACAGCGTATTGTAGATGCCGCGATGGAAGAATTTTCCAGAAATGGATATGAGCAGGCTTCAACTAATACGATCTGTTCACAGTACAGCATATCAAAGGGTGTAATATACCACTATTTTAAAGATAAAGATGAGCTTTACCTAATCTGTGTACAGAATTGTTTTGATGCACTGACAGAGTATCTTGAAGAAGTATCAGGTCATATGCGAGGATCGCCTGAAAAAAAACTTCAGACTTATTTTGATGCCCGTCTGCATTACTTTGCAGATCATCAGAATGATCTTGGTATTTTTGCGAGTGCGGTTTTTTTTCCGCCATCTCATCTGACCAGAGAAATTACGGAACTTCGCTTGGAATTTGACGAACTGAACGTCTCTGTGCTGACCAGTCTGCTGAAAAATCACCCGCTTCGCAAAGGATTGAAGACGAAAGATACCGTACATGATTTCGAAATGTATATGGAATATTTCAATCTTCATTTCAAAGAGGAAATAGATAGAAAACAATCACTGGAAACATTGCTTGCTGAACATGAAGAAAGGTGTCATCGTCAGCTGAATATTCTGCTGTACGGTGTATTGGAAAAGAGAAAATGAAAAATCAGGCACAAGAAAGTGTACTATCTAGCGTAAAGCCCTCAAAGGCAATCATGAATCTGGCTATTCCGGCAACGCTGGCGCTGCTTGCCAAAGCTGTATATAACATTGTGGATACTGCTTATATCGGAATGCTTGGCAGCGATACTGCACTCGCTGCAGTGGGGGTAACGCTTCCGATTCTTCTGATCATGGTGTCAGTGGAGAATATCTTTGCTGCAGGAGCTGCAGTGATTGCAGGGCGTCAGCTTGGTGCTGCAAATAAGGAGGGTGCAAGTCAAACCGTTACTACCATAATTATTTTTTCATTTGCGGTTGGCATTGCGCTTTGCATTCTGGGAATATGGTTTATGGATCCGCTTCTCAGGGCATTTGGTGCTTCTGAAGCAGTGATTCCTCAGGCAAAGGACTATGCCTTCTGGATGTTTATCGCTTCACTGTTCAATCTACCGGCTCAAAGCATGAACTGTGCTGCAAGAGCTGAGTCATCGGTGCGTATTTCCTCTGTTGCCGTAATTACAGGTGCTGTACTGAATGTGGTACTTGATCCGATATTCATGTTTTCCTGGGGAATGAATATGGGTGTGGAAGGGGCATCGCTGGCTACAACGGTTTCACAGCTTGCAACATTCATTATTCTGCTGTCTTTTTACCTCAGCGGTCGATCAATCATTAAAATTAAGCCAAGAAATTTCAAACTGTCCGGCAGTTTTATCTGGAGCGTTATGTCGATCGGTATTCCGACAGCAGTGATTCAGATCTGTCTTGCAATGGCCACTTCACTTACTAATATCGCAGCTAAGGCACTGCCTGATGCAGACCTGATAATAGCTGCATATGGCGTGGTGCAGCGTCTGATACTGATCGGATGCTATACAGTGATGGGATTCATGCAAGGTTATCAGCCGGTTGCCGCTTATGCATTTGGTGCTCGGAACAGCGATCGATTTCATGAATGTGTCCGCTTTGCTATAAAGGGCTCATTGATTCTGACTATAGCAGTTGCTGCCGTTTATATTCTCCTGTCTGTTCCGCTGATCTCTTTATTCAATCATAATCCGGTTGTAATTGAATACGGTAAGTGTCTTCTGATTTCTCAGGTTGCATTGTATCCGGCCTTTGGATTGTGTTATATGATGACAATCACGTTCCAAACTATTGGATCAGCAAAAATGGGACTGTTTCTTTCTCTGATGCGTCAGGGCATCTTTTTTGCGCCGTTTATTCTAACCCTGCCGAAGATCCTGGGCGTCAATGGTATCTATTGGTCGCAGCCAGCGGCTGATGTGATTACGATCATTGCCTGCATCCTTTTGGTCAGTCCGATGAAGAAGATGGCTTCTGCAAATATGCTGAAAGAAACATCAGAAGCATAAATGCTAAATCATTGTGCTGATGACTGTCCTTTTCTTAATCTGATTTAACCCAAATGAGGAGATAGAATAACCCGCAATCCACGAACGACAATATGAATTTACAGCAAGAATAAAATACATAAACATAGTCATATTGAAGAAGTGATAATCAAAAAGTGCCGCATCTTCAGATTGCTGTTTACTTAATCGATCAGACAGCGCATGGCATCGATGCGCATCTGGCGGATGGTGAAGCATATTCGGTTTGTCAAGCGAATCAAATGATAAAACAGAGAATTTATCAAATATTCTCTGTTTTTATAGATTCAAATAGTCAAAAAAATATACGATCATGATAATTTGAATACTTGTCGGCAGTACACAAATGCAGTATCTTTAGAAC
>SABF01000313.1 GCA_009929095.1 Erysipelotrichia bacterium | reverse complement strand
CTGTATAGCCATTGGCATATCCAGCTACAGTATCTGTTACGCCATCCAAAGAAGAGAATAATTTCTCCGTTCCCCAGAAACATCCGCCGGCAAGATAAATCTCTTTCATTCCCTCCGGGGTTTTGTCAACAATATGCTCAACCATTTTCCGTTCCTCATCAGCGGCCGCCGTTCTGGATGTACAGCCCATAAGAATTGCTCCGACAGCTGCCAGAATCACCCAATGTTTCAAGACTGGTCACCTTCTTTCTGAACTCAATATAGTTGAATTCAATCTATCACACTACTGAAATGCTCCGCTGACATGATGCTCAACTACTGTTTCTGTAAATCCGGTATTCTCAACTGTTGTTTCAACAATCGTTTCAGTGACGGTTTCTTCCGCCTCTGTCACCTTCTGCTCATAAGCCGCTTCCGGCGATTCACAATCCTGTTCTGGAGACACTCCCCTATTCTCAGATGATGTTGTCTCGACTATTTCTTCTGCTGTTTCTTCATAGCTAAGATGCAGTATTTCCGCTGTTTTATTGCCAGAAGAATCCTTTACTTCATAAACAATATCCCGGTCATGCCAAGAGTCCGGATCTTCATCTATCCATGTAACTCTGTTCAAAAGAGATCCATCAACATTATCTTCTGCAGATTTGATCATGCACGCGGGGTCAAAGCAAATCCCCTTCAGGAGTTTCAAACTGCTCTTTTTCAGTTTCAGTACCGGTGCTGTCTGATCTACAATTTTGATTCTCAGCATGACCTGATGAATGTCTCTTCCAAGCTGCTGTTCGTAAAGTACAATTCTGTTCTCTGGCTTTTCGGCATGAAATGAAGAAGGAAGTTTAAGTTTCCCTGATTGTGTTCCGCTTAGAATATATTTTTCCGGATAAAATATTTCACCGCACGAAAATACGATCTCATCAGCGGTCAGGGTCAGAACCTCAGTCGTCTCAGTTTCCGGCTGCGGCACAAACATTAGCAGAATTGCCAGACCAGCCGCACAGCATGCAATTTTTGCTGTCCTTGAAAATCTTCTGGGTTCTCTATAAGAGGAAAGCTGAATCATCGGCTCTTCCCCATTCTTCAGACAGCGAAAGAGCTCTTCCATATCCTGACTGGACACATGCGCCTGAGCGGCCCGTTTAATATCACAGATATGAACTCCGTCTTTGATTGCCCGGCACACTTCCCTTATCTGAAGATAGTTAAGATGATTATCCAGGCATATGGCAAGATGCTCATCACTGATTCCCGTTTTTCTAGCCGACTCTATTTCTTTCTGCTGCAGAAATGTCAGCGTATCCGCTGCCATTGTCAGCATCTCCGAACTGCCTGCAGCACGAAGCGAGTATCTTCTTCATCCATGTCGCAGGTCACCATGGTCAGTACATTCTGACCATGATAAAGAATTCCATTTCTCTGCTGCAGCAGATATTCTCCGGACAGCCGAAACATTTCTCCGGCTTCCTCCATACTGCCAAGCGATGGGCTGCTCCAGCCAAGCCATGTTCCCTCAAGGTTCAAATCGTATCGTGCCAGAGAAACAATATCGTATACAGATGTTCCATTTTCATCTTCCAGACGCAGCTGATGATGGCTGTCAAAATAATCCTCATCCGCATATTTCTTCAGAAAGGTAAAGCACCAGTCTTTTGTTCTGGAAGAATGTCCGTAAATCACCAGATTCTTCAGCGAGCCGAAACTGGATTCTGAGGCATCTGAGAAAACACTGCCCATGGAGTCATGTTCGCCATAAAGATTGTGTGTCATAGCATACTGCGGATCTGCTGTCAGCAGTACGGGAATGCGTCGGCTGACCGGTTCGTCCGTAAACTCAAGCACATAAGTGACTTCCGGATTGACTGACTGCCATTGCCGCAGGGTGCTCGGCACCGCTTCTTCAGTCAGTGTGATTTCATATTCTTCAAATCGTGCACGCGGAACCGGATCTGTCTCCCTGAGACCTTTTTTTGTCAGAATCAGCACGGCAGCTATGCCGACGATGCAGGCAGTGATTAAAATGGCTGATCTTCTGCATTGTCTGATATTCATTCAGTCTCTCCCATTT
>SABF01000312.1 GCA_009929095.1 Erysipelotrichia bacterium | reverse complement strand
GTTAAAACCGGTAAGATGAATCTGCCTGTTGAAACTTATCAGCGCGGCGAACGTGCGGGTAAGTATAAAGTCAAATCCGGGGAAACTGTATATCTGTGTTTTTCATCTGATTTTCTGCTGGAAGATGCAGACGAATGGCGTAATGAGTGCTGGCGGATCATAGCCGAAAGACCTGATCTTCATTTCATTTTCTTAACTAAAAGAATTGAACGGTTTGCCGCATGTATGCCTCCTGACTGGAAGAATGGATATGATAACGTAACAGTAGGATGCACGATAGAGAATCAGAGGACTGCAGATGACAGATTAAGCATTTTTGATACACTGCCCATCCGACATAAGAATATTATCTGTCAGCCGCTGATAGAAAACATCAGCATAGAGAAGCATATGAAAGATGTTGAACTAGTATTGGCTGGCGGTGAATCAGATCAAAATGCCAGAGTGCTTGATTACAGCTGGGTTCTGTCCATCAGAGAACAATGTATTCGTCAGAATGTCAAATTTGAGTTTCGCCAGTGCGGGACAAATTTTATAAAAGATGGGATTCTATATCATCTGAATACAAATCAGCTGATGTCTCAGGCAAGAAAAGCCAATATCAACATATCTGGCATGAAATCGAGTTAAGTCACTGCTGCGGACATATTATATTTTTGCAATTGGTGATATGAAACAACGGCATAATAAGTAAATGAATCAGTAAAGAGATCAGCTTAGTCATTCTGAATCCAATCATAATGATTTATAGTAAGAACCTAAGTGCATTGCATTTCTATATTTTTGTTATAAGTTACGGGAAGTGAAATATACTGATTGCCACAATACATGAATGCTTTTTGTATTGAAAGAAATGAATGGGTAAACGATTATAAGGACAGGACAAGGGGAAATAAAATGCTCATGCTGAACGATAGACAAATCGATATCGTTAAGTGTCTGCTGGAGAAAGATGAATTCATTACGATCGAATCTCTTGCAGCGCTGTTTTCAGTGGGCGCTAGAACTGTGAGATATGATTTGTCGCAGATTAAAGCTTACCTTCTTGAAAATAGTATTTCGCTGATCAGCAAGACAAATCATGGGATTAAAATCATTGCTACAGACGAGGAAAAAAACAAGGTTAGAAATACGCTTGCACGATCAAAACAACTGAATGCTTCTGATCGAAAAACAGCTATGCTTCTATCTCTGCTGATCTATGATCATACAACCTACGAAGAACTTGCGGATTTATGCAAGGTGAGCAAACAGACAATTATTACAGACTTTCCTGAAGTGGAGCAGTATCTTGCTGATAAACAGATCACTGTGGACAAGCTTAAGGGCAGTGGCATCAGCATTCAGGGTTCAGAAATTGATATTAGACACTTGTTCACCAACATAATTCAGGGAAATCATGTCGATGAATGGCTGTTTGAAGACATGCTTAATCAGATCTGCAAAGAACCTGCATTCTCAATTTCCAGACAGATTATTGATACAGTCGAAAAAACTAAGAATATCAGATTCTATGAACATCAAAGTATTGAAGTATGCATCTGCTATGTCCTGGAACGAATAGCAAAAGGGTACAAAATTCATGAAGATGCATTTCATGACCGGGAACTTACAAAAGAAGCTGAATCGGATGTGAAGGTACTGGAAGCATATCCATTTGCATTGGAAGATAAGATTGTTATCAGCAATATTCTTCAGAATGCCAAGAGAAGATCTATGAATCAGCATGAAATTAGTGAAGATGATGCTGAAGCAAAGGAAATCGCAGATTATCTCGCTGAAAGACTTCAAAAGCTTCATCCGCTGGATCCAGCTGAAAAGAGAAGATTTATAAAAGGACTTACTACACATCTTGCAGCGGCAATATGCAGAACAAGAAGCGGTATTGAGGTGAAGAATGAGCTGCTGAATCAGATAATGATCAGCATACCGCTTTTATATGAATATACCAAGAAACAACTGAAAGACTGCGAGAAGACATTCAATATTGAATTTGGAGAAAATGAAATTGCATATATATCAATGTATGTGACATCGGCGTTTGAAAACAGTGTCAAAGTGGATACTCA
>SABF01000032.1 GCA_009929095.1 Erysipelotrichia bacterium | reverse complement strand
GGTATGCATGTCAGTCTGGATTTCATTGAAATGATGTTCAGAATCAAGGACAAATCTAAGTTTATGATGATCTCTGATTCTGTAAGTCTGGCAGGAATCGAGCCGGGCAGATATAACATCGGCTGGGTAACACCGCTGAATGTTTCTCAGGAAGGATTTGTCAGAGATGATGACGGACGTCTTCTGGGAAGCTCCAAATCGGTATTGTATGGAATCGGAAATCTGGTTGAAAAGGTAGGAATGCCTCTGGAAGAAGTTATCCGGCTTTCTTCACTGAACGCTGCTGAGTATTATGGATGCAGCGATACAACAGGTTCCATCGCCTTTGGAAAATATGCGGATATTGCAGTTATCTCTGATGACTACAAAGCACAGGCAACATATGTCCGTGGAAAGAAAGTGTTTGATCGTTCCAAAGAAACACCGAAATTCAATACAGAATACCTGAATCGGTATCATAACTAGCACGAATAAACTGTAAAATGCCAATCATATTTATGGATGAAGCTATCAGACAATTCCATAGATAGGAAAGGCATTTTTAGTTCTCTGAAATATTCGTTTATAAATATGAAACAGAGATTCTGAGCGTGTGAACCGTACACAATCCGTGATTTATAATGGATCTCTGATCCTGATGATGCATGTCAGAAAACAAAGAAAATTATCTTCTGCTTTCGAGTCAGATAATTCGGGAATTAAAATTAGTTATAATAGCAGCAGAACGTCCGATCACCTGTTTGAATCAATTAAGCAAAAGGTACACAATCATTCAGGCCAGAGGATTGTCCCACACGAACTGATCTGCAATCCAGGCCTGTATCCTGAAGAATGCATGGAATGGCCTTTCTCATAGATTCAGTAAACAGTAAGATTTTTTCGATAAATACCGAGACATAAATAAATTGCTGATTGGAGTGAACAAAGCTGATATGAACGCAAATAAACGACAGGTTGCCATTGTATATGAATTAATTACAAGCGAAGGCTTTCATACTTATGAAGAACTTTGCCAGACTTTCAGTGTAAGTCTGAAGACGATGCGGCGGGATATTCAAACAATCAATGACTCATTTAATCTCTCAGGAATTTATATTGAATCCTGCCGGGGGAAAGGTTTTAAGCTTACATCCAGGCATCCGGAGCAGATCGATGAACTGAAAAAGCAATTCCAGTATCGCTTCATCGGATCTGATGATCTTCAGGGAAGCTTTGGATCGAGAAAGAACCAGATTCTGTTTGATCTGTTCACAAATGGGAAATATACAAGATTGGACGAACTGTCATTAAGTCTGAATCTGAACTCCAGATCTATTTCATCAGCTCTGGTTTCAGTCAGGAGTGTACTTGCAACATACCATATCAGTCTTACAACACGGCCTCATTATGGGATGTTCCTGGAAGGAAGAGAAATTGATATTCGGTACTGCTACACGGATACGGTCTGTTTCTATTCGGAAGAAAAAGACACGGATCTTTTCAATGACAGTCTCTCTCGTCTGCATCTGGAGGAAAACGAGAAAGAGCAGATCACTAAAATATGTCTTCGATATCTGAAAGAATCCGGCTGTCTCCTTTCGGAAGTTGAAACTCGCAAGCTGATTATTCTGCGGAAAAGTACAGGAATGCGCTGGACACAAAGATACTGATGCTGGCAAGAAAACTGCTGAAGGCACTGATCAGAGAATTAAAGGACAATTCAATTGTCGGCCGCAGAAATCAGGCAGAGTTTGAAAAATATCTTTACCCGGTGATGATAGAGAAATCGATTCGCACCTCTTTTCAGCTGAATGAGCATAACCCAAATGCTTTTCTGAAGAAGGCTGTCATCAAATCCCCGCTGAGTGCATCAATTGGCAGAATTTGCAGTGCAAAAATCGAGAAGATACTTTCGCAAAACCAGGGAGAGATGATGTATATCCGAATCGCTCTGGCGATTTATGAGTGCATTCAGAAAACAAACACCACGATAATGAATGATATTGCTGTCCTGACTCCGGACGATCGAAGCGGCGGTGAATCATTAAAGCACAGGGTGCTTGATCGCTATAGCAATATCATCCGATCCATTGATGTACTGACCCTCACGGATGTACTGCGGCAGGATATGACGAAGTACAGCTGTGTACTGCTGTTCGAAAATGAGAAACCGCTGGGGCTGAATGATAAAGTCAAACAGCTTCAGGTTGATTATTTCTTTGTTGAACGTGATGTAAAGAACTTTTATGAAGAAGTTGCGATTCCATCTCGCAGATATGAACGCGCATTTGCGATTCCTAAGGCTGAGGATTATATCAGAAACTGCAAAATAACAAGCCTGGATGAAATCAAGGAGAAGATGATTCCCCAGATCAGCAGTCAGTCACTGATCAGACAGCTTCGGGAGTATCAGATTTCAACCGTTGATATATGCAATTACACACTGAATGTGATTCTGTTTGCCGCAGATGATTCGGAATGCTTTTCTAAACTGATCACATTAAGTAAGGAAATGGTCTATAAAGAAAGGTATTTTGCAAGAATATTCATACATGCAGTCTGTCTGAATGGAAACATGGTTCGATTGAAGACAGCGGAAAAAGTCATACGCAACCTGACACAGATTGAAGACACCAATGAAAACATTCTAACGGACCATCCAATCGATTTCTATGATTATTATATTTATGGTCAGAAAGTGGACTGCCCATAGGGTGAATAAAGAAATACTTCGTGACCAGATATTACAATAATTCAAAATAACACCTATAGAATGAACTGGAGGCCGTGCATGATCTATCCTGAATTTCTCAAAAAGAAAGATGTGATTGGCATCACCGCACCTAGTGCCGGTGTCGGAAGAAAAATTGAAAGTTACGAGGCATCAATCAAGGTATTGAAAGAACAGGGCTACTCAATTAAAGAGACGGCAGATGTCAGAATCAACAGTCAAAGATCTGCCAGTGCTGAAACAAGAGCGAAAGAACTGAAATCTTTATATCAGGACAGTGAAGTAAAGATGGTCATGTGTGCTGCCGGCGGAGACTTCATCAATGAAGTGCTTCCGTATGTTGACTGGAAAATCATGAGAAGACATCCCAAGTACTTAATGGGTGCTTCAGATCCAACCGCACTTCTTTATCCGCTGACAACAAAATATGATGTGGCCTCAATCTATGGCATGAATGCCGGTGCATATGATCCGGGACTTTCTTTTCAGTTCATTCAGGATAATCTGAAGATGCTTAAGGGAAATAAAATCATTCAGTATTCATCAGAGCAATGTCAGAGAAAACCCGGCTGGGAGATGGATCATTTGGAACTGACAGATCCGGATGAATGGAAGTGCACACAGGAAAAGCTGAATACTTCAGGCAGAGCCATTGGCGGCTGTCTGGATGTCATGAAGGATCTGCTTGGGACACCCTATGACGGAACAGCTCAATTCGTTAAGAAATATGCCGGAGATGGATTCATCTGGTTCTTTGACGTGTATGGAATGAGTGCTGAGAATGTATACCGAACCCTGTGCCAGATGCGCTATGCCGGCTATTTTGAACATGCCAAAGCCGCTGTTATAGGCAGAGTGCTGTTTGAATCCAGTGATACGGGCATGAGCTATGAAGAGGCCATTGTTCAGGCACTGCCGGATATCCCTGCAGTGTATGAAGCGGATATTGGTCATACGGATCCGTGTATGACTTTGCTGCTGGGAGCTATAGTGCAGCTGAAATATCAGGCAGGCCGCGGTTCTCTTAAGTTCATGGTAAAATAGATACCGAAAGAAGTGAGACATTATGGAAGAGAATAAGCGTGTAGTACTTGTCTCTGGAATGTCCGGAGCAGGCAAGAGCACAGCAACGAGATTTTTAGAAGATATGGGATATCACTGCATTGATAATTTTCCGGTGCAGATGGTCAGCCTTCTTGTGGACATGATTGAGCATTCCATTGACCCTCGATACAGTTACATTGCATTGTCTACCTCTGCTCAGGATTTTCCGGAATTCTTAAGAGGACTCAAGGGCGAGGGAATCAAACTGGAAATTCTATTTCTGGATGCCGGAGATGACACTCTGCTTCACCGGTACAAGAGCACTCGAAGAACACATCCGCTTCTTCTGAGCAACCAGGCTAAAACACTGGAAGAAGCTATTGCAGCAGAGCGGCAGATGTTCTCCCGCTATAAATCTGATTCCTTCATCTCGCTGGATACTACATTTGTCGGTGAACATGATCTCAGATCAAAAATTGAACAGTACTTTTCTAAGAGTGCAATTCCGACATTCTCTATCTCATTTATTTCCTTTGGCTATAAATACGGTGTGCCGATGGATGCTGATTTAATGATTGATGTCAGATTTCTGCCTAATCCATACTGGGTAGTAGAACTGAGGCCGTATACCGGAAATGACAAGTGCGTCTATGACTATGTCATGGAGAAACCGGAGACACGGGAATTCCTGAAACGACTGCTGGCATTTACGGACTATGCGTTTGCAGAATATGTCAAGGAAGGAAAGAATCACTTTACTGTGGCAATTGGCTGTACCGGCGGACAGCATCGTTCGGTTTCCATCACCAACTACCTGTATAACCACTATAAAGACTCTTATAACAGTTATTGCGATCACCGCGATATCAGGAAGTCGCAGAATGAAAAATAAAAATGTCGTTGTTATCGGCGGCGGCCATGGCCAGTCAGCTATCTGCCGCGGAATTAAGAATATCCCGCATATCAATATCACGGCCATTGTCACAGTAGCGGATGACGGAGGCAGTACCGGAAGACTAAGAAAAGAATTCAATATTCCGGCGATGGGAGACATCAGAAATGTGATGGTGGCACTGGCAGAAAGCGAAACAACGCTGAGTCAGCTGATGGACTATCGTTTTGAAGATCCTAAAGGCACCGAAGAAGATGTGCAGGGACACAATCTTGGCAATTTGATTCTGACTGCACTGACACAGCAATGCGGAAGCTTTCTGGAGGCAGTCCAGACAATTGGTCATGTGCTGAATGTAAAAGGCACTATTATACCTGCAACCACGCAGGTAATTTCGCTGTATGCGTTGATGGAGGATGGTGTCATTGTCAAGGGTGAGGCAAACATCCCCAATATCTCCAATCATATTTCCCGGGTATTCTATGATGAAAAGGTCAAAGCAACTCCGGAAGCAGTCGATGCGATCTTGCGCGCGGATCTGATTATCTACGGTATTGGATCAATCTATACCAGCATTCTGCCCAATGTGATTATTCCGGAAATTAAGACAGCATTGGAGCATACAAAGGCGAAGCGCGTGTATTTCTGCAATGCAATGACCCAGCCGGGTGAAACTGATGGCTATGGCGTGGAGGAACATGTGCAGGCACTGCTGGATCATGGAGCGCCGGTGGATATGACAGTGATGTGCAATGATAAAATCTCTCAGAAAATACTCACAAGATATCAGAAAGAAGGTAGTGCGCATGTGACTGTCAATGCAAAGAAGCACAGCTATAAGGTAGTCAGAAAATCATTGCTGAAATTTGGTGACGGACTGGTTCGTCATGATCCGGATAAGATTCAGAAGACTGTGGAATATTTATTGGAAAGGCGGGAGCAATGAATGTCTTTTACTGCTGACGTCAAGCAGGAAGTATCCCTGCATCATCTTGAACCGGACGACGGCCGGGCAGAACTGTCTGCCTTGGTGAAAATGACATCGTCGCTTTCAATTTCTTCGGATCGCGGCATGACACTCGTCATGAAGACCGAAAACGGCCCAGTATCCAGAGCGGCAGTGCGTCTGTTTAAGGAACGCTATAAAGTAGACGTTGAACCCTTTGTTCAGCGGCGAATGAATCTGAATAAGAATCTGATTTATGGGCTGCGGATTTATGGCAATATCACTTCTATTCTGCGTGATCTGGGACTGTATTCACCAAGAGGACTGCTGGAAAAGCCGCTGCAGAAAATTGTGGCCAGAGATACCTGGGCAAGGGCGTATCTTGCCGGAGCCTTTATGGCAGAGGGAAGCATCAATTCTCCTTCTACAGCGAGCTACCATCTGGAAATCAAGGCCGGCAGCGAGAAACATGCACAGTTTATTGTGGATCTGATGGCACGGTTTTATATCCCTGCACGTACGATTGAGCGGCGAGGACACACCGTGGTATACCTGAAGCAATCGGAGAAGATCGGTGATTTCCTGAGATGCATCGGATCTGATCGATGCCTGCTGCAGTTTGAGTCCATTCGCATTGAAAGGGATTATGCTAATAATGTTCAGCGTCTGAATAACGTGGACGTTGCCAACGAGATTCGCTCAATGAAAGCTTCAGACAGTCAGCTGGAAGATATTGCAGTACTGGAAAAAGCGGGTTTGACAGAAGGTCTGGATGATCGGCTGAAGGATGTTATTGCATTGAGAAAGAAGGATCCCGAGGCGACTTTGAATGAACTGGCAGATCGATATATGCGCGAAAAACATATCAAGGTATCTAAGTCCGGCCTCAAGCATCGTTTTAACAGGATTCATGAACTGAGAGAGAAAGCAGAAGGGAAAAAAGTATGAACAATCAAATCAGTGGAATGATCTTCGCGATAGCGATTGTAATCGGTGTGCTGCTGACGATCAAATACCTCTGGCCGGTAATTCTGGTCATAGGTCTGCTCATTGGATTTGGCATCTGGCGGGCAAGACACATCATGCATGAGGCTGAAAAGGAAGCCAGAAAGTCCATGGGCGAGAATATCAATGGACAGCAGGATGTACCGCAGTATGAGCAGGACCTGTTTCAGTCACAGGTAAAGGAAGCACAGAACCGTCAGCTGAGAACTCAGGGTGATATCATTGATGCGGAATTCATTCGCAAGGATGAACAGAAGGAAGAAGAGGGACAGGAAAAGCACTAGCTAATATCAGTGCGGCCATATATGCTAAGTGAACAGCTGCAGTTTCAACCGCTGGAGTTATCAGAGTATTCGAAACTAACCAGTACCTATCTTCAGCACAATCCCAGTCGCATCTGTGACTGGAGCCCGGGATCCATTTGGATGTGGCGTGATTATTTTCATATGGAATATGCCGAACTCAATGAAACACTGATTTTCAAGCTGAAGTATCCCGGTGGAATTACGGCATTCTCATTTCAAATGAATGAGAATTACAGCAAAATCATTCAGAAACTAAAGGAGTACTGCCATTGCTGCGAGACACCTCTGGTGCTGTGCCTGGTAGAGCAGGCATTTCTGGAAAAAATCAGAATAGAAGAGCACTGCTATCATGAGAAAGAAGAGCACGATTGGTTTGACTATCTCTACCGCACATCTGATCTGCAGAACTATACCGGCAAGCATTATGCTACCCAGCGCAATCATATCCATGCCTTCATCAGAGATGTTCCGGAAATTGTCGTGACGGAGGGAAGAATTGACCCGGCGGAGGCAAAAGCATTTCTGGATGAGTTCTATGCTGAAAAGCATATTACCGATCCAATTGAGCAGGAAGAAAAAGTCAAGACCTATGAAGTGTTCCGCATGCAGGAACTCTATAATCTGAGGACAATAGCCCTTAGAAGCAGAGGAAAGATCATTGGTCTTGCGGCAGGCGAAGCACAGGATGATACCGTGTTTGAGCACATTGAAAAGGCAATGGATCAGTATACTGGTATTTATCCGTATCTGGCCCAATCCTTTGCCAAGCTGTGGGATCCGGAAGTATATCAATATATCAATCGGGAAGAAGACTGCGGCGATCTTGGACTGCGCTATTCCAAGGAGAAGTATCGACCTATTGCAAAACTGAGTAAATACACAGTGGAAATCTGTCACAATCCAGAATAGACTGAACTGAACCGGCATAGATTTGTTACAATAAAGTGAAAGAGGAATAAAGATTAATGATCATACACGGGGATCCAAAACTGACAGGCGGAATACATGAGTGCTGGACCAGATGCTTCACCATGGAAGACCCGCGATATATCGAGTATTTTTTTGCCAACCTGTATAAGCCGGAGTATGGCTATGCACTGGTGCAAGAGGGAATGGTGATTGCATCAGGATGCCGCATTCCGCATGCGATTATGTTCAACGGCAGGATTCTGCAGGCCAGCATGATTGTGGGCGTTGCAACTTTGCCGGACTTTCGCAACCACGGATGCATGCATCTGCTGATGGATACCATTATCGATGCCTGCGAGCACAGTGAACTGATTACATTTATCCAGGCGTATCGTCCGGATCTCTATATCCCCTGGGGCTTCCAAATGGTGGAGGATCGGATCGATTACACGGTTACAAGAGCTGATGTCAAACGTATTACCAACTATGGCTGTGCCTATGAACCATCTCCGATCGATCTTCTGAAGGTATACAGTGCCTATATCAGAAGATTCAATGGATTCTATACCAGAGATCTTGAATATTTTGTCAGACTGAAGAAGGAAATTCAGGCTCAGGGAGGCAAGATCGTTGCATATTATAACGGCAGGGATCAGATCCAGGGTTATGCCACCATCCTGATTCAGGGAAGAGAAGCTAAAGTGGAAGAATTAGTATACCTGGATGCCATGTCGCTGACCAAGCTGGTCAATGCGGCACTTCAGGAAAGGCCGACGGTGCATCTGTGGGTATCCGATGCGGAGAACCTTGGAGTTATGTTCCCGCATGCGCCGGTTTCCAGAGAAGGATTCACCATGGCAAGGCTCAATGATGCGGCACTGTTTTCCAGACTGTATGGCACAGAGGTGACAGATGCTCGGAGTGCATTTGCCATCAGCAGAAAGCCGCTCAATATGAATGAATCAGCTTGATCTTCAGCTGAAACAAGCAGCGATAAAGACGTCTGAGAAATGGCGTCTTTTACGTTTTGGCAGAAGAACATCAGAATAAAAACATCACAGAATTGATAAATCAGCAGTGCTGTTACAGCGGAATACAGTACCGGTTTTCCTAAACATTTCACTAAATATCAAAGATTATGTGAAACCTGTCAAAAATAACGATGTACAGGTGTTTTTCAAGAGTTTGTTAATTGACGAACGAATGCAGAATGCATATAATTTGTGTGCAACGTAAGGGAGGTCATATATAAAATGACAGATGTAAGAGTTGCTATTAATGGTTTTGGAAGAATTGGACGCCTTGCCTTCAGACAGATGTTTACTTCCGATGGCTACGAAGTTGTTGCAATCAACGATCTGACAAGCCCGGACATGCTGGCTTACCTGCTGGCTCATGATTCTTCACAGGGCAAGTGGACTGGTCACAAAGTTACAAGTGATGAAGATTCCATCACAGTTGATGGAAAGAAGATCACAATCTACAAGGAAAAGGATGCTGCAGCTCTGCCTTGGAAAGACCTGGACATCGATGTAGTTCTGGAATGCACAGGCTTCTATACTAAGAAAGAAAAGGCAATGGCTCACATCACAGCTGGTGCCAAGAAGGTTGTCATTTCCGCTCCGGCAGGAAACGATCTGCCTACTATCGTTTACAGCGTAAATGAAGACACACTGAAGCCGGAGGATAATATTATCTCTGCTGCTTCCTGCACCACAAACTGCCTGGCTCCGATGGCTGCTGCTTTGAATAAGTATGCTCCGATCCAGTCTGGTATTATGTGCACAGTACATGGCTATACCGGCGACCAGATGCTTCTGGATGGCCCTCAGCGCAAGGGTGTTCTCCGTCGTTCCCGTGCAGCTGCTATCAACGTTGTTCCGGCTTCTTCCGGTGCAGCAAAGGCAATCGGCCTTGTTATTCCTGAACTGAATGGCAAGCTGATCGGCGCAGCTCAGCGTGTTCCGGTTCCTACAGGATCTTCCACTCTGCTGTTCGCAGTTGTTGAAGGAAAAGATGTAACCGTTGATGGCATCAATGCTGCTATGAAGGCTGCTGAGTCCGATTCCTTCGCATACAATGAAGAAGAGATCGTTTCCTCCGATGTCATCGGTGAGACTCACGGTTCCATCTTCGATGCTACACAGACCATGATCGTTAAGATCGATGATAACCATTACGAAGTTCAGGTTGTTTCCTGGTATGATAACGAGAACTCCTATACTTCTCAGATGGTTCGTACCATCAAGTACTTCGCAAACGTTAAGTAATTTACGAAGTCGAAAGATTCCAGAGAGCAGGGCGCTGTCAGCAGACAGTGTCCTGTTTTAAAATTATCTAAATCATTTCTCACACAATTCGGCTTATCTGGCAGTTATGATTGATTCTGCCGTGGAATGACATGGCTGATTTGAATTTGTGTCATACTTTTATCCGTGCAGAAAACTGTAGTAAAATCATCATAGATTGAAGTAATGCATAAAAATCAGTAAAATAGTGCTGTAAGCAGGAGGAAAGATAACTATGAGCAATCGTCTTCCAGAAAAATTGAAATTGCTTCGTAATCACTGCAACTATGCCCAGGGTGATGTGTCTAAGAAACTCGGTGTGGCAGTTGAAGAATACATGGATTGGGAAAATGGCAATAAGCTTTGCACAGTCAGCAAGCTGAAGGAAATCGCCGCGATTTATAAGATACCTGTTGAACAGCTGATTGATAATACAAAAGAGGTAGATCTGCCGCGGCTGGATACTCAGGATGACAGCGTTCAGATTCCTTTTCTTGCGAATGCAGGGGCAGCAGAAAAGGCTGCACCGGTATATCAAAAGCCAATTTATGGAACACCCCAGAACACAGTTGGCATGGGAGATACTATTCAGGTTGGGGCCGTTCGTGAGAACGCGGCAAATACCAATGCCTTTGAGAAGACCACAGTCAACCGCATTGTAGATACCGATGCGTATGCCACATCAGAATATGATGAGGAAGATGAGGAAGAAGCC
>SABF01000031.1 GCA_009929095.1 Erysipelotrichia bacterium | reverse complement strand
GCTTTACCTCGCAGTCTGTATATTACAACTGCAGAGCTCATGCTGTTTTATAGTAATGGTCATCTGCGTCAGATACTCGCTTTCCGGACGGTTTGGTTCGTTCAAGTAGTAGTAATAGATTTGTTTTTCGTCAGATTCCCTATCTTCTCTTCAAAATCCGTTACTGTGTCATCCATTACGCTACCACCTTATGTATTAATATCAAATTATGAATATGTGAAGGCTTCTACTTCCATATATGAATACAGCCGGAATGCCCCGGCCTCTACAAACTTACCCTGCATAATCCCAACTTACCTTGCAAGCGACAGGCTGTCAATGGAAACATTAGATTGCATCAAATCCTCGATCACTATATCGTATTTTTGATTTTGGTTCTGTCCATTAGGTGATTAGCCACAGGCTCCGACATCAGAAGCGATACTTCATGCGGAGTATAGAATTCACCGGCATTTGAGGCAAAATTTGAAATCAGATACTCATAGATAAAGGCGAGAACATCATAATCCTGCTTGCCGTTCATGGGAATATCCTTAATTAGGTGAATCAGGTCACTGATGGCCTTAATCTGGTTACCGCGTTACCGAATGGCAGACCACGCAAAGAGATAGTTATAATAACTTCCTTCAATAAATTGAAGAAAGCAGCCGGTTATCTAATGTAGTATTCCATTCACTACGGCATTTCTGTACTACCTATCAGTTGAAGTTAAATCATAGCTGCCTTAAGGCCGCTCAGGGTGATACTGGGCACGCAGAGATTGATATGATCACCAAAGTGTACGCTCACATCCTGGATGAGGATCGTAAGGTTAATGTTCAAAAATTCGAAAGTGCATTCTGCTCTTGTGCTAATACAGACTCAAGGAAAGTGACAGCTCCTCCTAAGTCAGAAAAAGCAACGGAGATTGATCTGAATGCACTAATCGAACAGTTAAAACAGTCTCCCGAACTTGCTCATACTCTTGCGGAGTTGGTGAATGCAAAAACAATGTAAGAAACATCATAAGTATTCCATTGGCAAATAAGCGAAATTTCTTAGCAAGTTTCAAAAGCAAGTTCGAATCCAATTAGCAAACTATGCAAACTCATGACTAAACATACATGGAAGATCTGCATCAATGAAATCAGAGACAGTTCAGTTATGGGAAAGAGACAAAAAATCCGCAAACCCTGATAGATTCGAGGTTTGCAGACTGTTCTCTGGTGTTCCCGAGGCGATTTGAACGCCCGACCTACCGCTTAGGAGGCGGTCGCTCTATCCAGCTGAGCTACGGAAACATATGTGAAACTAACTACTCCGGCTTGATTGATCTTCCGCTTAAGAAGCGGAAGTTCTATCTGGCAGGACTATGAGTAGACAGGCTGTTATTTGCCTGGAAACAGATGCCCGGAACAGACATCCGCTCAGTTATTATACTGGATTTCAGATGAAATGTTGACAATCAAGTTAAATCGTATTTCCGATTTAGGCAAAAGCTCTGTTATGATTAGATGGCAGCAGTTCACATTGAACTGACTAAAGGGGACTTTATGAGCGATTATCAGATTGTGACAGATGCGACTTGTGATATGAATAAAGACATTCTGGATGCACATCAGCTGGATGTGATTCCAATGAATGTGACATTCAATGATGGAAGAACATTTCTTCATTATCCGGATTTCCGCAATTTCAAGGCAAAGGACTTCTATGATGAGCTGAGAAAAGGAAATTTGACTCATTCCACGCAGATAACACCGGCAACCTATCTGGAATTCTTTACTCCAATCCTGAAAGCCGGCAAAGATATTCTGTATATCTGTTTTTCCAGCGGACTGTCCAATACTTACGATTCCAGCCTGATGGCTGTACAGCAGCTGCAGGAACAGTTTCCGGAACGCAGGATTGTATCAATCGACTCTCTTTGTGCCTGCGGCGGCGAAGGCGTATTTGCAGTTAAGGCTGCCATGAATAAAGAAGAGGGCATGGATCTTGAAACTAATGCCAAATGGCTGAATGAGAATAAACTGAAGCTTGCACATTACTTCACGGTTGGAGATCTGTTCTATCTGCATAAGGGCGGAAGAGTGTCAGCCGCAACTGCCATTGTTGGTTCTGCACTGAGCATTAAGCCAATGCTGATTGTGGATGAGGCCGGCAAGCTGGTAATGCTAGGCACCGCACATGGCAGGAAGGCTAGTCTGCGCAAGCTGGTGACTCAGACTCAGAAAACAATTGTCGACTCTGAAAACCAGATTCTCTTTATCTCACATACAGACTGTCTGGAAGATGCTGAAGCAGTGAAGAGAATGGTTCAGGAGAATATTCCCTGCAGGGATGTCGTTATTACCACAGTCGGTCCGGTAGTCGGAACACATACAGGGCCTTCTCATGTCTGCCTCTTCTCCTTTGGTACTGGAAGAAGACCTCACTGATGTCCATCAAACGATCTCTTCCGGCATTTGAAGATGATCCAGTCAGCGGTACTCTTGCGAAACTTGGCAAAGAGTACCGTTTTGAATGGCTGGAGTTCAAGGATGAAGAATGTGACAGAGATCTTTCAGATCTTGAATTTCATGAATGCAGTTTCAGGCATATCTCATTTGTTTCGAATGGCAGAGGAACTCTGTTTGCCGATGTGATCTTTGATCACTGCGACTTTTCCAACCGTGACTTTGAGGAATCGGTATTTCGAAGAGTGCAGTTCAGCCATTGCCGCCTGACCGGTATTGATCTGACTCGATGCACGTTTGAAGATGTTGAGTTTGATGAATGTGAAGCGAGATACTCGGCGTTTGGCGGATCGCATTTTAATCGAGTGCTGCTGAATGAGTGTGTGCTGGTTCAGGCAGGATTTTCCTCCTGCCGCTTTGAAAAAATGGAACTTCATGAAGACGACTTTACAGAAGCGGAGTTTGTAGAGACAAAACTTAAGGACATGGATTTTTCAGACTGCATGTTTCAGGGGATTATGGTGTCTCCGGAAGACCTGAAAGGGATTATACTCAATGAGGAACAGGCGCTGATGTGTGTAAAACTTCTCGGGGTACAGGTTAAACAGAACTGACTGATATTCAAATGATTTCACCAATCTTTCACAAGATGCGCATATTCACAACACAGGAATCAGATAGTATATAAGTGTCAAATAAATAATTTGATATTTCTTTCCCCCTATAAGAAGTGGGATCTGCGTGCTGGCAGATCCCTTTTCTTTGGATTGAGATACATTTAACAGGTTTTGTATATGCATTAGGGCTGCAACGTTAGGTAGAATGTTAAAAGTATTCATGTGGAGGCGAAACAATGAGAGTGTTTCAGGCTGTTCTCATATTCATAGGATTATCACTGGACTGCTTTGTGCTGATGATGAATCAGGGCGCAAAGCTGACAAATCTGAAGACAAGAGATTCTATTTGCTATGCATTGATCTATGCTATGGTCAATGTCGGATCGGTTCTTCTTGGCTATGCAATTTCATTTGTACTTAAGGATGTGCTCTCAGATAAGCTGGAAATTCTGATTGCATGTCTCGCGATTTTTACACTGGGATGCTATATGATGATTAAAAGCTTCCGGGCACAGGCGGTTGTTGAACAGGCAGATAAAAAATTCAACTGCAAAAAGTGCTTCGAGCTTGCATTGGTCACCAGTTTTGACACACTGTTCCTCGGCGTATGTTTTTCATTCTTGGGAATCAGTCTGCTCTGCGCTATGCTGCTGTCATTCGCGGTGACATTCATAGCAATTATTGTTGCAGTGCAGATTGGCTACAATCTCGGATCTTCTTATACCAGAGCGGTAGGGATGTCGGGTGGAAGTCTGATGATCATCTTTGCACTGTATCTTCTGATCGTTTATGTATTGAAACTGTAGGAAAAGGGGCGAAGCATGGTTAATCGAAAAGGCATGATGCGGGAGTCACTCTATGAGTCGCTTCGCGAGCTGATGCTGAAGAAGCCTATAGAAAAGATCACCATCAAACAGATCTGCGACGAGACCGGTGTAATCCGTGCTACGTTTTATAACTATTTTGATGATAAATATGACTGCCTGAACGCTATTGTCATGCACGATCTTGCGGAAGAAGGCTTGGATAATCTGAACCGGGACAGCTCACGGGATACGATAGAAAAGGCATTGTCGAATGTTGATTCCTACCGTGACTTCTATCGCATTGCCTACAATGTGACAGGTCAGAATAGTTTTGAGGAAATGATCCGCAGCAATCTTCAGCAGATGTTTGAGAGGTATTTTCGGCAGTATCGAAGGCAGGGAAGCCTGGAGCAGTATTCGGATGCGGTTCTGTCCGGCTACTATGCGCAGAGTATGTCTTATGTCATAAAAGTGTTTGTATTCCAGAGAGAAGGATCCTTGAGCGTTAAGCAGGCTGCTCAGATGATGCTGGATCTGATGGGCCACAAATTCTACGATTTTGTAACTTACAGCAGCTGAGAAGACTTCGGTCTTCTTTTTTTATAAACAAAAAGCAGGGATCATCCCTGCTCAGCTAAAGGATACATATTCATTTTCAGGTCCGCTGTACTTCCAGATGTGATCGGCATAGAGGATCATTGCCTTCTGCCCCTGAGGACCGTCCATGACTTTGATCTTTCCCTGTACCTTGACCCATTCACCGAAGGTCAGCTCATTGATCTTGACACCGGTAACAGTGATACCGCAGAGTGAGGTATCCTGCTCGCAGCATACCATTGCTCTACGGCCGAGAATGAAGGACTGCTTATAATTGTTCGGCATCTTTTCGGCGTACTTGCCGCGGAGGCATAGTTCTCTGCCTTCGTACTTCATTGGATCATCCAGTGCATCCATGTACCAGAGACCATAGTCATCATCGCTGATATCGATAACTTCAGCATTGATATCAAAGGGAAGGGTTCCTTCCTTGAATTCTACCGGTTCACCGAAGGATCCTTCATAGTAGATTTCACATCTGCGGTTGATCGCCTTCAATGTGCCGCGCATCATCCGCGGTGACATATCCGGTGTACAGCGGTTGATGATGATGACATCACTGTAGCGCAGCTGTTCAAACATCATGCCTCGCATATTCTGAATATAGCTTTGAAATGTTGATGCATCTACCGTGGAAAGCACTTCCACAAGCGGCCAGAAATCAGGCATATCCTTCAAGAGAGAATCCGGAATGCTTTCACTTCCATTAAACTCAATAAATACCTGACTGGGATGATAGACTGTGTCCAGTTCACGCATGCGGGCAGGGGTCAGGGACAAAGCGGAGTCAAAGAATTCGATGAAGGCGCTGTGAGCATCCAGAAATTCCTCAGTATATTCTGTTTCCCCCTGTTCAAAACAGAGAATCAGTGTTCGGGCTTTTGCTTCAATGAACTGCGGGTCATCCAGGGTATCCATGAGCAGAGATGTCTTGCCGCTGTCCAGAAAGCCGGTGAACAGATAAACCGGAGTTGGCATTCTATTTCACCCCAAACAGTTCTTTCATTGCTGCTTCATCGACATGTTCGCCAATGACCGTGATGAGCCCGGTATAAGCGGCACTGCCCTTGCGGACGTTATAGTCACCCGGTACATAATCAAAGAACAGCCAGCCGCCTTCCTTATCTTCAACGATGCCCTTGGAGCGGACGATATTTTCCGGCAGTTTCGCGAGAATTTCCTTCAGCTCATCTCTGCCATACTGTCTGACTGTCTCCATGCCAATAGAATCAAATACATCATCCGCATCGAGTTCACCCTCATGGTGATGATGGTGGTGATGTTCGTGATCATGTTCATCTTTGCAATGATCTTCATGATGATGTTCATGATGATGTTCATGTTCATCCTCATCCTCATCGTCTTCCAGAGGCCCGAGGTCTTTTGGAAATCCGGATCCGGCACCGGTCATTGCTTCAAAAATAGAATTGCCGGACAATTCATCCCATGGTGTAGTGATGACGCGGGCAGTGGGATTCAGCTCTCGAATGATAGCGATATCTTCCGTCAGCTTTTCTTCGAGTATGGTCTGAGTTCTGGAAAGAATGATGCAGGCGGCTGTGGAAATCTGATCGTCAAAGAATTCCTTGAAGTTTTTGTGATAGATTTTGCACCTTGCCGCATCAACGACGGAGCTGTAGCTGTCCAGCTCGACGCCATCGACACTGCGGATAATCTTCAGAATATCAGAGAGCTTGCCGACACCGGAAGGTTCAATGATGATACGGGCAGGCTGATAAGTGTCGATCACCTTTCTCAGTGCTTCCTGGAAATCACCTCTCAGTGAGCAGCAGATGCAGCCGGAGTTGATCTCCCGGATTTCAATGCCGGAATCTTTGAGAAAGCCGCCGTCAATGCCAATCTCACCGAATTCATTTTCAACAAGTACAACACGTTCTCCAGCAAACACTTCTTTCAGAAGCTTGGCGATCAGGGTGGTTTTGCCCGCTCCGAGGAAGCCGGATACTACATTTACTTTTGTCATATTCAATCGCCTTTCTGCAGGATCGTTCTCCCTGCATTTTTAGATAATAATAGACAGAGATGCAAATGACTCTCCGTCTGTACATCAGTTATAGTAGCACAATCGTCAAGTGTTCCTTCAGTGCGGATTCAGCTATTCAGTGTTCGGCGGATGATGTCAAACAGTATTGGTCTGAGCTCGCTCATGGGGCAGGGATAATGATCAACAATGGAAGAATAGGAAGCTGCAGCGACCATTCCGGTCAAGGCGAATAACTGATTTACCAGATGGTTCATGGTCTGATTGGTTTTTTTGGCATGCAGTTCAACGCTGGTGCGCAAAGACAGCAGGAGGCTGTCATCCGAGAACAGGATATCGTCACCGGAAGCCGGCCAGGTGAATTCTCTTCTGAGCAGGGTTAACAGGTCGCTGTCATGTTCAAAACGGCTGATGATTCGATCGGCCATAAGAATGCAGTTTTCTGTGAAACTGTCCGACCGATTCTGCTCCATCCACTGACTCGCATCTTCGAGAAGACCATAGCTCAGTCTCAGGTTCAATGCTTTTTCAAGATCGTCTTTATCCCGAAAGTACAGATAAAAGGTTCCCTTTGCAATATCAGCTCTGTCGCAGATTCTGGCTATGCTGGCTCCGCTCACACCTTCCTCAATAAAGCAGGCATATGCGGCATCCAGCAGCCTTTTTCGTTTCTCGGCTTTTTTCTTTTCGATCAGCAGTGCCATATCGTCATTATATGCGATTTAGTACAGGTTATACATATTTATAAAAATGACTAAAAGTCAGTATTGTATTTTTGGTGCCTTCGCATATACTTGAAAAGTGACTTAAAGTCAGTTTTATCTACAAGGCTGAACGGAGGCAGAAATGAAGAAGTTTTCTCACTGGGTGGTAAAGCATCGAGTATTGGTATTGATCCTGGCAGTGGTTCTGGCGATTCCCTCGTATTTCATGTATGAACATACAAAGGTGAACTATGACATATTGAGCTACCTGCCAGGCAATATCGATACGATGAAGGGGCAGGAAATCCTGGAAGAGGAGTTTGGCAGCGGTGCCTTCAGCATGCTGATTGTCGAGGGGATGCCGGATAAGGACGTAGCAGTTCTCAAGACCAGGGTTGAGGCGGTGGATCATGTAAAACGTGTTATCTGGTATGACACAGTTGCGGATATTACCATGCCGAAAGAAGTGCTGCCGCAGAAGGTTTACGATGCATTCAATCATGGTGACAGCACGATGATGCTCATCATATTTAATGATACTTCTTCAGCAGACAGCACGATGAATGCAGTATCTGATATCAGGACTCTTGCAGACCGGCAGTGTTTTGTAACCGGTATGACACCGGTCGTACTGGACACAAAGAATCTTGCAGATGAAGAGGCGCCGACGTATGTGGCACTTGCGGTGCTGCTGTCGGCAGTGGCACTGTCCGTATGCATGGACAGCTTCCTGATTCCATTCCTCTTTCTTGCCAGTATAGGATTGGCAATTATCTATAACTTAGGAACAAACATTTATCTTGGCTCCATCTCCTATATCACCAAGGCAATTGCAGCAGTCCTGCAGCTTGGTGTCACGATGGACTATTCTATCTTTCTTTGGAATTCCTACATGGAGCGAAGAGATGCAGGCAAGTCGCCGGAAGAAGCGATGGAGAAGGCAATACAGCTTACTTTCAGCTCTATTGCCGGTTCCTCCACAACGACCATTGCCGGCTTTATTGCGCTGTGCTTTATGAGCTTTACTCTTGGCAGGGATCTCGGCATTGTCATGTCCAAGGGCGTGCTGTTTGGGCTGATCGGCTGTATCACAATTCTGCCGGCAATGATACTGGTATTTCATAAGCCGCTGGAAAAGACCAAGCACAGGCCGCTGCTTCCGGATATAGGAAGACTGGCTCCATTCATCATCCGGCATTACAAGGCGTTACTGATCAGCTTCCTTGTGCTGATGGTTCCGGCCATGTATGGATATACCCACTACAGGACTTACTACAATCTTGACAGTTCTCTGCCGCGCGACATGAAAGGAATTGTTGCCAATGAGAAACTGAAGAATGAATATGACATGAATTCGATCCATCTGCTGATGCTGAGCAGTGATGTATCGGACAAGGATGTAAAATCCCTGACCGCACAGATGGAAGATGTGGATGGCGTGAAATGGGTGCTTGGTCTCAACACCATCAAAGGTGAGGCTGTTCCGGAATCCGTTATTCCGGATGAGATCAGGAATTCTATGGTAAATGAGAACTGGCAGCTGATCTTGATTGGATCTGAGTATCAGGTTGCCAGCGATGAAGTGAACACACAGGTATCGCAGCTGCAGAATGCTGCCAAGACATATGATCCGGGTTCCATGCTAATTGGTGAAGCTCCCTGTACCAGAGATCTGATTGACGTGACCAATAAGGACTTCACTGCAGTGGATTCTGCATCCATTGGGATCATATTTGCGCTTATTCTTCTGGTATTTGGATCTGCATCAATTCCGATTATTCTGGTCGGTGTCATTGAGTTTGCCATCTTTATCAATATGGGTCTTTGTTACTACACCAATACCACACTGCCATTTATTGCCGGCATTATCATCAGTACCGTGCAGCTAGGCTCGTGTGTGGACTACGCTATTTTGATGACGAACAGATATTTGTTTGAACGTCATGCCGGAAAAGATAAAAAGGAAGCAGTAACGGTTGCCAGCAGTACCTGTTCCAAGTCAATACTGGTCAGCTCATTGAGCTTTTTCGCGGCCACATATGGCGTTGGACTTTATTCCAACATCGACATGATCAGTTCACTATGCAAACTGATGGCACGCGGTGCCATCCTGAGCATGGTATGTGTCATCTTCATCCTGCCGGCGTTCCTGCTTGTATTTGACAGGTTTGTCATGGCGTGGACATGGAAGGGCAGACTGAAAAATAAAGTGACAGACAGAAGTGGTAATCACAAGACAAAGGAAACAGCAACGGAGGAATGAAAATGAAGAGAAGATCTGTAATTAACACATTGATCAGCATTGCAGTAATCGCATCCTGCAGCGGTTTTACACCAGTGTATGCCGAGGCGGCAGATACAGAAGTTCAAAAGAACGGTGTTACTAAAGATGAGACTGTATACGTCTTCACAGATACCACCGGCAGGATGACCAGTACGATTGTCAGTGACTGGCTTCGGAACGATTCAGGACAGAAAATAATTACTGACAGAACAAATCTGACAGATATTGAAAATATCAAGGGCAGTGAAACATTCACAGCCAACAGTGATGGAACGATTGCCTGGGATGCGAATGGCAAAGATATTTATTACCGGGGAAATTCCATGCAGCAGGCACCGATTGCGATGAAGATCAGCTATACGATCGATGGAAAGCCAGTGACTGCAGAAGAGGCAGTCGGCATGTCCGGTCATGTTGTCGTGGACATCAGGCTGACCAACAATACATTTACTACACAGTCTGTTGACGGAGTGATGCGTCAGGTATGCGCCCCAATTGCTGTAATTGCAGGTGTTCTGATGAGCTCTGACAGTTTTACAAATGTCATCTGCGCGGATGGCATGCTGCAGTCGGATGCGTCCAATCAGATCGCCGCTGCAGTGCTGCTGCCGGGATTGAACAAATGTCTCAGTGCAAATCTGACCGGTGATCTCTCCGCAGTATCTTCCTATCTGAAAGATGAATTCAAGATTGAGGCAGATACAGCAGATTTCAAGACACCTACCATCCTGATGACTGCCTCTGCCAGTATTGATGATCTGAAGGATGAAGCGAAGACTTCCGATCTTTCCGGTATTATGACGGATCTTGATGAACTGAAGTCCGCAACCAATGAACTGATCAGCGGATCAAAGAAACTGTATGATGCGACGGTATCACTGAATAATGGCGTATCACAGCTCCAGTCCGGTGCTTCACAGCTGGCCGGCGGTCTTGGCACATTGAATGCAAACAGCGCGGCATTGAATTCCGGTGCACAGCAGATTGCCGATGGAATACTGTCATCTGCCAATTCGCAGCTCAACGAGTCGGGATTGGAATCCGTCTCCTGGGACAATTATGCGGATCGGATTTCTGTCTATCTCGGTGTTACGGATTCCATGCGTGCAGGCGCAAAAAATAAAATTCTTACTGCAGTCAATGATTCATTAAGACAGCTTGGGCAGCCCGAGATTGATGGTGATACACTGGATATCCTGCTTTATATGTCAGCCGTGCACAATGATCCTTCTATGGATCTCAGCGGAAATATCCAGGTGCAGGCCGCTGCACTGACAGAAGCCAACGCTAAATCGGCGAAAATTGCACAGGCAAAGACAGATGCGGCAGGCGGACCGACAAATGTTCCGGCGGTGCAGGGAGTTCTGACT
>SABF01000311.1 GCA_009929095.1 Erysipelotrichia bacterium | reverse complement strand
GTGTTCCTCTGCATCATTCTGCCAGTGTGCTCTGGATGGACTTTATTATCTATCAGACCACAATGGTGATGTCGGTGCTGATCCTGATTTTGCTGCGCTTTGATCATTTCTATCGCACCTATTCACAGTTTTTCATCATTGTTCTGCTCGGATTTCTGGTAAACTCTGTGGTCATTATCGGGCTATGGGCTCTTGTGCGTTTTCCCGGATTTTACATGTGGCTGACAACCAGGGGATTTTCCATTGGTGTGAAAATGCATCTGATTAAGGATCCGGAACGGACCAGAATAACCATGGATGAGCAGCTCAGAAGATTTGGCGATGAAATTGTCATCATGCGTACACATCGAGAACTGATTCCTAAAGTTGTACTTGCCCATTTTCTACGACTGATGCTGTATTATTCAATCCCTTTTCTATGTGCTAAGGCATTGAATATTTCTGTTGGCCTCGACCAGATGATAGATATTCTGGCATTGTCATCATTTGTAGCAATGATTAATGCATTTATTCCGCTGCCGGGATCAAGCGGCGGTACAGAAGCGACATTCCTCCTGATGTTTTCTACAATATTTGGCAAGACCAATGCCGGCACCATTATGCTGCTGTGGCGGATAATGACATATTACTTTGTATTGCTGATTGGCTTTGCGGCATTTATATATGTCAAGAAAGTACCTCAGGTAGAAATCGAAGATGATTCAAATATACCCCAGCCGCTGCCGCCAGATCCGGATGCACCTGCTCTGCGCAAGAAACGCAAGGATGCACACCCGGGTGATGAAGATAAAGGAAGGGAGAAACGATTGTGAGAGTTGGCTTATTTACAGATACATTTCCGCCTGATGTTAATGGCGTTGCAAACAGCACAAGAATTCTTTACGAGGAACTTAGAAAAAATGGTCATGAGGCTTTTGTAGTTGCTCCATATTCAGGCGTTGGGGGAGCAAAGTGGGATGAGACTCATACAATTATGCGGCTTGCCGGTGTAACGCTGAAGCAGCTGTATGGCTATACAATGACTTCGCCGATTCATATCTTCGCTATGAATGAAGTTAAAAAAATGAATCTGGATATCATTCATGATCAGACAGAGTTTGGTGTTGGCATCTTTGCACATATCTGTGCGAAACAGCTCGGAATACCACTTGTCAGCACCTATCACACAACCTATGAAGATTATACGCACTACGTCAATCTTTTAAACTCAGATAAATTTGATGATGAGGCAAAAAAAGCAGTTGCCTATATGACCAGAGTTTACGGTGATGCATGTCTGGAAGTTATCGCTCCCAGCATCAAGACAAAGGATCTTCTTGAGCGGTACCATGTGCATGCGGATATCAGAATCGTTCCGACCGGACTGCAGCTGGATGAATTCGATCCTATTCGCGGCACTGCTGAAAAAAAACATGAAATCCGTTCCCGGTATGGGATTGCGGATGATGATAACCTGATTATTTATGTAGGGAGAATTGCGGAAGAAAAATCTCTGGATCTAGTCATCAGAGGGTTTAAGTCAGCACATGATAAAGGATGCCGTTCAAAGCTGCTGATTGTCGGCGGCGGACCTGATCAGACAAAATTGGAAAATCTGGCCTCCAGTCTGGGACTGAATGGAATCGTGATATTTGCTGGCAAGCGGCCTTCTGAAGAAATGCCGGATTATTATCATTCCGCAGATGCATTTGTATCAGCGAGTCTATCCGAGACCCAGGGTATGACATTCATTGAGGCGATGGCATCCGGTCTGCCGCTGTTTGCGCGCTATGATCGAGTACTGGATGATATCCTCATTCCTGACAGCACCGGATGGTTCTTTGAACAGGAAGATGACTTCGCTGATAAACTAATGCATTTTGAGAAAATTGGTCCTAACGTGCATCAGAAAATTAAGCAGAACTGTCTTGAGCAGGTACATCCTTATTCTTCAGAAGTGTTCTATGATCGTGCAATCCAGGTTTATAAGGATGCCTTGCATCTGTATCAGAACATGCAGATTATCGATGATGCCGTGGCCATTTACAACGAAATGACCACCTTTGCCGACGCGGGCATTGCGGCGGGCGCGTGATC
>SABF01000310.1 GCA_009929095.1 Erysipelotrichia bacterium | reverse complement strand
CCAGATGGGCAACTCACGGGGAACCATCCGAGAATAATGCACATCCTCACTGCAGTGATGATAAGAATATTATCGGCGTACATAATGGGATCATTGAAAACTATCAGGAACTGAAGGAAAAGCTGATGCGTCATGGCTACACCTTCTATTCCAATACAGATACTGAAGTGGCAATCAAACTGATTGACTGGTATTACAAAAAATACCAGCAGGGACCAATCAGAGCGCTGAGTCATGCAATGACCTGGATCAGAGGATCATATTCTCTTGCCATCATGTTCAAGGACTATCCGGAGGAGATTTATGCAGCCCGGAAGGACAGCCCTATGGTCATTGGAATTGCCAATGGGGAATCCTATCTGGCATCAGATGTACCGGCAATTATGAAGTATACAAGAACCGTGTATTATATAGGCAATCAGCAGATTGCAAAACTAGGCAAAGGAACGGTCGAATTCTCCGATATTGACAATGAACCTGTTGAAATTGAACCGGTTGAAGTGAAATGGGATGCCGAAGCAGCAGAAAAGGGCGGCTTTGAGCATTTCATGATCAAGGAGATACATGAAGAGCCTCGGGCAGTAAGAGACACTGTTAACAGCGCAGTAAAAGACGGAACAATAGATCTTTCTGCTGCAGGGATTACTGATGAAATCATAAAGAAGATTCATCAGATTTATATTGTGGCATGCGGATCAGCCTACCATGTGGGAGTGTGCGGTCAGTATGTCATGGAAGATCTGGTGCGGATTCCGGTCCGCGTGGATCTGGCATCAGAATTCCGCTACAGAAATCCTATGCTTGATCCGGATGATCTGGTGATCATCATCAGCCAGTCTGGTGAAACAGCAGACAGTCTTGCGGCATTGAGGGAAGCTAAGAATCAGAAAATAAGAACTCTTGGCATTGTAAACGTGATTGGCAGTTCCATTGCCAGAGAAGCAGATCATGTCTTCTATACCATGGCAGGGCCGGAGATCTCTGTGGCAACGACCAAGGCATACAGTGCTCAGCTGGCAGCAGTCTATGTGCTGGCGATTCAGTTTGCCAAAGTCAGAGGCAGGATTGATGAAGACAGAGAAACGGCAATGCTGAAAGATCTGAATCAGCTTCCAGACCAGATGCAGGCAATTCTGAATGATAAGGAACGCATACAGTGGTTCGCTTCCAAGTATGCCAGTGCCAGAAATGCATTCTTTATTGGACGCGGCATAGACTATGCCATTGCCCTGGAAGGATCTTTGAAACTGAAGGAAATCAGTTATGTTCATTCGGAGGCATACGCGGCTGGTGAACTGAAGCATGGCACAATCAGCCTGATTGAGGATGGAACATTGGTTGTTGGAATATGCACGCAGAAAGCACTGTTTGAAAAGACAAGATCCAACATGGTTGAGGTGAAGACACGCGGTGCCTATCTGATGGGACTGACTGAATCCGGCAACTATGCAATTGAGGATACTGCCGATTTTACGATCTATATTCCTAAGACAGATCCGCATTTTGCGACAAGTCTGGCAATTATTCCTCTACAGCTGTTTGCCTACTATCTCAGCTGTGCCAAGGGTCTGAATGTTGATAAACCAAGGAATCTGGCTAAATCTGTTACAGTTGAGTAAATCTGCTATGTTCAGACACTGAAAAGGAGCTTGCAGAAATTGACTGATTGAGTGATTATTTGGTGTTGTTGCATTGTATTACTGCATGATATAGTTAGATCAGATTATTTTCGGAGGTACGATGATGCGCCGAACTCTTCTAATTGTTGATGATATTCAGATCAATCGTGAAATACTTAAAAAGATTCTCGGTAATGAATATCAGATTTTGGAAGCGGAAAACGAACAGACTGCTGTGGATATCATGAAACGCAGCTATCTGACGATTTCTGCAGTTCTGCTGGATCTTTCGATGCCGGTGATGAATGGTTTTGATGTGCTTTCATGCATGCGAAGAAATCCTGACTTAAAACCTATTCCAGTCGTCGTTATGACCGGTCAGACTGGCGAAGATGCAGAAGTTAAGGCATTGAAGCTTGGCGCAAATGACTTTATTTCTAAACCGTACAATGCCACGGTTGTAAGACC
>SABF01000309.1 GCA_009929095.1 Erysipelotrichia bacterium | reverse complement strand
GTTACCGCCATAATTTGCAATTTCGATACCGTATTGATCATCTGCATACTTTTTCTGCAGTGCAGAAAACAAATCTTCAGTACGCTCTGAATCAATATCCAAAGCAGCTGCTGCCTGTTCAGCACTCAGTCCGTCATCACCAACAATAAACAGCAGTCCTTCCAGAATAGCCGCGCCTCGTCCTGTGTCAAGCGGCAGAACAGTCTGCTCTATACTATCTGAGTCATTCCGCGCTTCCGTGTGTTCCTCAGCATTATTTTTTTCCGTTTCAGAAATCTCTTCATATTTTTCATGCTCTTCCGGAATTTCTAAAGTTTCATTGATTATTTCTTCTGTCCGTCCACAGTCTTGAGCAGTTTCTATTTCAGTATCATCTGTTTTAATTAATATTTCTTCTTCAGATTCTTTCTTAAATTCTTCCTGTACACGATTCACTTCAGATTCAGCACTTTCTTCTGTTTCAATTTCATTCTGATCAGTTTTGTCTTCCGAAGCAGTATCAGTCATTGTCTCGGAATCCTCTGATATTTTATGTTCCAATTCACTCATGACCTCATTGCCCCCTTAGAGAACCAGATTACATCATTTTCATCAACAGTAAAGACCAGCGAATGCAGCCGTGCAAGATCAAGCACAGCAAGAAATGTTGCAATAAACATCGGTACGTCTTTGCAGTCATCAAGCAGATTTTCAAATCGGAAAGTTGACGGAAGATGATCCAGTTTTGCTCGAACTTCCAGCTCACGATCTTCCATCGATATTTCTCTAGCCGTGTAGCGCGTTTCAATCGGCAAAGACAGCTGCATTCTGAGCAGTACTCTGCGCATCGCTCTCAGCAGATCATTCGGATTGCCTTCATAAGGCTGATTTTCCGTATTTTTCACCCATTGCTCAGCTTCACCGGACATTGGCTTAGCCAGCTGTTCCTGACGTTCAAGGTAAAGATCATTCAGCTGCGCACTGACTTCCTTGTACTGCTGATACTCAAGCAAACGCTTGACCAGACGATCCTTGGGATCTTCTTCATAGTCATCGCCAAGTTCACTTTCATCCTTTGGCAGCAGTTTTCTTGATTTATACTCAACCAGTTCTGCCAGTTCCACCAGATATTCACTGGCAACTTCCAAATGCATCTCATTCATAGCATTCAGATAGGCAATGTACTGATCCGTCAGTATATTGACATCCAGATCAAAAAGATCAAGTTCCTTCTCTTTGATCAGATGAAGCATTAAGTCCAGAGGACCATCAAATTTAGCAATCGCAACCGTAAACTCTTCCATATGGTATCCTTGAGAATTATATCAAAAAACACGTCCGTTCTCCATAACAAGATCAGACGTGTCCGTTGATGCTACCTGACAACAATATTGACAATTTTATCCGGAACAGCAATCGTCTTGACAACTGTCTTTCCGCTCAGAAAGCTTTGAACAGCCTCAATTTCAGTCCCTCTTTTAATCAGAGTCTCCTGATCTGTACCTTTTGGCACATCAAATCTGCCTCTTACTTTGCCATTTACCTGGACAATGATGGTTACTTCCTGCAGCGCCAGTTTAGATTCATCACAAATCGGCCATGGTTCATAGGCTATCGTTTCAGTGCTGCCAGTAAGTATCTGATACATTTCCTCACCAATATGAGGGCAGAAGCAACTCAGCATCTTGATGAAGCCAAGCATCATTGTCCTGCTGACTTTGGTGTTCTTATAGCAGTCATTGATGAATATCATCATCTGAGAGATTGCCGTGTTCATATTCAATGTATCAATATCAGATGTAACCTTCTTTATCATGAAATGATAGGAGTAATCAAGTTCTGGTGTATCTTCACTTACAACCATCTCACCGGTTGCCAGGCGCCAGACACGTTCCAGCCACTTTCTAGCTCCATCCATGCCCTTTGCAGACCACGGAAGTGAAGCCTCAAGCGGTCCCATGAACATTTCATAAAGTCTCAGAGCATCTGCGCCATGACTGGCTATCAGTTCGTCTGGATTGATAACATTGCCAAGCGATTTTGACATCTTGACACCGTTCTCTCCAAGAATCATTCCCTGGTGAAACAGACGCTGCCACGGCTCTGCACAGGATACTGCAC
>SABF01000308.1 GCA_009929095.1 Erysipelotrichia bacterium | reverse complement strand
CTATCTGGGTGCAGTTAGCCAACCCTGGCTGGCTGTTTATCAATGCATGTTATGCCATAATCTATGTCTGGTGCGATATGACAATTGAAGAGCAGCGCCGCAAGGTTCTTGCCGAAGAACTGAAGCAGAAAAACAAGCAGCTGGAGGAAGCGGTGGAACGCGCCGGTATTGCATCTCAGGCAAAATCCTCATTTCTTGCAAACATCAGTCATGATATGCGCACACCGATGAACGGTATTATTGGCATGTCTGGATTTCTGCTTGAAAATAAGGATCTGCCGGAGAATGTCCAACATGATATTGCCGCCATTGATGACTCGGCAAAATATCTGTTAAGCCTGATCAATGATACTTTGGATATGAGCAAAATTGGAAGCGGCAAAATGACGCTTCATCCAGAAGCTATAAATTCAAAGAATCTGATTGACAGTGTTATTTCGATGATCACCGCTGCAGCGGCAGCGAAACAAGTTGATATTGAGGTTATGCCGATTCATGCAGAGTTTGCGAATATTTGGGCAGATCGAGTGCGTGTGCAGCAGATTTTCATGAATATTCTCTCTAACGCAATTAAGTTCACACCGCCGGAAGGAAAAATCCGAGTGGAAGTGGAAGGACTGAAACGAGAAAACGGAAGATCAGAAGTACGTATCAGTGTTGAAGATAACGGAAGTGGCATGAGCAAGGAATTTCTGCCCAATATTTTTGATGACTTTTCACAGGAAAACTCAAAAAACTATAGCAGCTATACCGGTACAGGCCTTGGCATGGCAATCGTCAAGAAACTTGTGGAACTGATGAATGGAACCATTCAGGTGGAAAGTGAAATGGGCGTAGGCACTAAGGTGACCGTTTATCTTGGATTTGAACTTGTTGATAACTCGGAAATCGTTGATGAAAAACAATTTTCTACAAATACAGAAGCATTGAAAAATAAACGGATTCTTCTTTGTGAAGATCATCAGCTCAATGAACAGATTGCGACAAGGCTCCTGGAAAAGAAAGGCATGCTGGTGGAATGGGCTCCAAATGGTCAGATTGCCTTGGATCAATTCAGCCAATCTTCAATAGGATATTTTGATGCAATTCTAATGGATATCCGAATGCCGGTAATGGACGGACTGACCGCATCAAAGACAATTCGTGCTCTTGACCGCAAGGACGCAAAGAGTGTTCCAATCATTGCCATGACAGCCAACGCTTTTGACGAGGATGTACAGAAATCCAGAGCAGTTGGAATGAACGAGCATTTACTAAAACCGATTGATCCGCGGCAGCTGTATCAGACTCTGTATAAATGTGTTTGCCTGAACTGTGACAGGGTCGGCAAATAAGGAAGCACTGTCGCTGTCACGTGATTTATAAAAACTCGTAGTTTGCATTTGCAAAAGCGCAAGACTGCTATATTCATTTTGTGAATAATTACCCGGACAGTCTTGTGAAATCCACCGCTCAGAACTGCAAAATACTGGGAGCCGGATTTGATGCCGCGTGGCGTAAAAAAGGCCTGCAGCTTCAGGCTCTGCTGTTCTGGTTCATCATCTGGCAGGTCTCTCCACGGAATGCAATAGTCGCTAACAAGGGAATAAGGAATACCGGTTTTTCATCAATGATATGTTTTTTTATTGCTCATGCCTTCGATTATCAGTTCGCTGCACAGTTTATTTAAGCAGTTCACAACGATTCTTCGCTCAAAGTCGTCCAGTGCAATATGTTATTATTTATCATCATCAAACCTCCCCAATAATATCTGCTGAATTGTAGGAGGAAAGGTACAGGAAATCGAATGTGCGGATCAGAAGAAAATGAACGCAGATATAGAAATGCCATCTCAGTCAATCGACCAAGATGGCGTCTTTCTGTTTTGTATCAGAGCGGACATCTGACGGCCATATGATTGAACTCTTTGCTGGTTTGAGAAGAGAGGCCGCTGTCAGAGCAGTATATGAAATCAGTACAGTCGAAATCACGGATCACTTTCTGCTCAAGGGGCTGAAGAGTGAGCTGTTCATTCTGATGCCCGGGATGGAGATCAAATGCCAGCGGATATCCATCTCCATCCATGAACAGTCCAATCCCCCAATAGCGGTCTGTATAAGGA
>SABF01000307.1 GCA_009929095.1 Erysipelotrichia bacterium | reverse complement strand
ACATGATGTAGTTGTACTCAGATGCAACAACAGGATCTACCAGACGCTGCCAGCCATATACGAAGTCATTTGCTGTCAGTGCTGTTCCATCGGACCATTTCAGTCCATCTCTCAGATGGAATGTGTAGGTCATACCATCTTCAGATATGTCCCAGGATTCCGCAAGATCAGGCTGCGGCTGTTCAGAAGCATCCAGCTCAACCAGTCCGCCAATGCACATGGACTGCATGATGAAGGAGTTGCCATCAGTTGCCAGATCATAATCCATTGTGTTCAGATCAGCATCAAATGCAACAACAATTGGACTGCCGGCACCTGTAGTACCCGCATCTGAGGATGCTGCAGCAGACGTGCTGCCTGAAGAGCCACAGCCAGCCAGCATTGCTGCAGATAGGAATAATACAGCAGGTTTCTTAATTCCACTCATTTATATTTCCCCCTTTCAGAAAATATACCTGTAGTATAAATTCTAAGAAAGCTGATTTCAAGAAAAATATTCAATTATTTTCAGTAAACTATTAACTGTTTTCATTTATTTATCAGTTCTTACATTTCTTTCATTTTCCTGAATCAACAAAATACAGCCTCTTATGTATATAAAAACGAAATCAGGGCAACGCGTGAATACGTGTCATATGCTATAATTATTTCACTAAATTCAGATGATTTGTGTTTTCAGATTGAATTGTAATGAAAGCACAAATGATTGTCAGATTATGGAGGAATGAATCTATGGATATAAAAAAAACATCAGAAGACAGCAGCTTGACTTTGGAAATTATAGGTCGCATTGACACAGTAACTGCCCCCCAGCTAGAGGAATCTTTGAAAGAGAACCTTGGGGGCATGACTGAGCTGATACTTGATTTTACTAAGGTTGAATATATCTCTTCTGCCGGACTTCGTGTGCTTCTCTCGACACAGAAGCGCATGAACACTCAGGGAAACATGATTATCCGTAATATCAACGATACGGTTCGTGAAGTATTTGAAGTGACAGGCTTTACAGATATTCTTACTATCCAGTAATGTCCATCCTGAAAACAGGAATTCTCATATGAACATTTATATGATGCTTTCCATAATTGCATCTGTACCGGTTATTGCAAGTATTCTTGTCTATCTGCTTCAGAAACGTACTGCGTTCAGCAGACTGAACAAGGATCTCCAGCAGCTGATCATTGGTCTCATCTTTGGCGGTATAGCAATCCTCGGAACAGAATTCGGAGTTAATGTCGGCGGTGCAACAATAAATGCACGGGATGCAGCCCCGCTTTGTGCGGGATTGATTTTTGGTGCTCCAGCCGGTATTATTGCCGGACTGATCGGCGGCATTGAAAGATGGTTTGCAGTCGGGTGGGGAGCCGGAACTTATACTCAGACAGCCTGCTCGATATCTACTGTGCTTGCCGGAGTATTTGCCGCACTGCTTCGAACAAAGCTGTTTGATGATAAGAAACCCACACCCTTTTATGCACTGGGCATCGGCATTTTCATGGAAATTTTTCACATGCTGATGATCTTCCTTACGAATATGGGAGATGTGGAACGGGCATTTGTGTTTGTTGAAAAATGCTCAATGCCAATGGTGGCAGCAAACAGTGTTTCCGTCATGATGGCAGTTGTTGCTGTGCGGATTTGCGCAAAAGAAGGCATCAAGAATAAGAATGGATATCGGCAGATTGCTGAAATGTTTCAGCGGTGGCTGTTAGTAGATATTATCATTGCCTTTATAATAACCAATGCATTCATCATTGCTATACAGTCTACATTGTCTGCTCATGACTCCACAAACCTTCTTTCCATCAATATTGCAGATGTCAAAGCCGATATCAGTGATGCTTCCGATCGCAACCTGCTGAATTTAACGCACACTGTCAGAGATGAATATTACCAATCGGGGAATCTCGCTGCTATTGCTGCGTCACATAACATCACTGAAATTGGTGAAAAAGAAATGAATCAAATCCAAGATAAGCGAAACAAAGAAAAGAAAGAGCGTTAACATGAAAGCCATCATTTATTATAGTCTGAGTGGTCAAACGAAGAAAGCATGTGAAGAACGTTTTGAAGGAGACTTCTACCGTTTAAAAGGTAAAATCAAAATT
>SABF01000306.1 GCA_009929095.1 Erysipelotrichia bacterium | reverse complement strand
GCTATCATCGGATGCACTTCAGCATGTCTTCCGGGAAGCGGCTGCTCTGTATGCCAGTCGTACAGGAAAAAGTCATGCATCATGGCACCTCTTGCGGCAGATTTGTAATTCAGGCCTAATGCCTTGGACCAAATAAAAGTATACCAGGCAACATTGATGCAATGCTGATAGCGGGTAGTGCTGTGGTGATGCGTATAATGCTTCAGCTTCTGGTATTCAGGAAGTGCAGTAATATCACATACTGTATCAATAAACTCAATTGCTGAAGCGTCAGTGGCGTCGAGGAAACTATGGCTTGATCCAAGTACAGCTGTCATCAGCGTCTCTCCTGTCTTTATATGAAACTGTTAACAGATTATCGGCTAAAACGTTCTTTTGCAAGACGAATGATTAATTATTGGGAATTATTTCATCTGCTGAACACATTATCCTCGATCTGCTTCATCTTCTTTGCCAGGCCGCTGACCTTGCATAATGGCAGACTGCAGACCGCAACACGAATGCCATGGTTTACTTCGACAGTATAGATATGCTGATTAATGAATTCCTGATGCACTGCATGACGTACTTGATTATCCGGAATACGCAGAGTCACAAAGAAGCCTTCTTTATATGGATAGGTTTCAAGACCGCACTCACTGGCTTCCTTCAGAAAGATAGAAGAACGCTGCTTCATCAGATTGACATAATTCTGCTTTTCCCTGAGAAATGCATCTTTATTGTCTGTAACTACCCAGGTGAAATTTTCCATCGCTGCATTCGGAATATTAGACCAGGTTGCCCGGGCACTTTTTTCAAATACAATCTCAGCTTCCCGCACATCTTTCTGCTCTTTTGCCATAAGAACGGCAGCACCGCATCTCAGACCATAGGAAGTCAGGGTTTTGGAGCAGGAGAATGCTACTGTCAGCATGACGTTATCAGAAATCCGATTGAAGGAGTTCATGTAGTCACGAGCATGCGCCAGATCATTGGAATAGTCGATATAGGCAATATCGTCAATCAGAATCACTGGCATCTTATTACCGTATTCGTTAAGAAGATCAATCATGTTATCCCATTCCTGCCTGTTCATGGAATACCCGGTCGGATTCTGACATGGGTCATTGACAACGATAACCAGACGATCCTGAGTTTTGGATACTTTTTCCATGGTTTCACGCAGTGAGGAGAAGTTAAATTGATTCCCGTCAAATATCTCGTAGTTTTCAGACTTTATATTGTTTTCAGCTGCCATCAGCTTATAGGATCCCCAGGCAATCTCCGGCAGGATGAGAGTCTGTCCCTCATCCAGAAAAGTTGTGATTGCAGTGCTGACAGCTCCTGAACCACCCGGCGTGGCAATGACAGAATGTGCCAGATTCAATTTGACACCCTGAACTACCCAGTTATAAACCTGAGTGCGGAAGCCGGGATTACCGGTAAAGCTTGCAGCATAGGATGCTTTTACCCTGTGATCGATTGCGTCATAGTGATTGAAGACAGAGTCATAGGCAACAAGTCTGCCGGACTCATCATAAAGAGAGCCGATGGTTGCGTCAGTTACACATTCCGGACCATGTTCAGCAGTGTCTTTTTTTGCCAGACTGACAATGGCAAAGACGGTATCTTCAATTGGTATAAGATTTGCGGTTTTTCTGGTGAATGTCATGTGAGTAATCTCCTTTTCTCAATCGGTGAACAGATAGGTGCCAATGCGAACCATATTCGATCCGCATGCAAGTGCAGTCTGATAGTCAGCGCTCATACCCATGGACAGAACGGAAATCTGTTCTCGGGAGAACTGCTGCTGCAAAGATAGATACAGATCATGTGCCTGAGTGAATACTTCGGCAACGCGAAAGGTATTCTCCGTGTGTGGTCCCATGACCATAATGCCGTTAATCTGGATGTGTTTCAAAGAGGCACAGCTGCGTATAAAGGACACAGCATCGGAAGGATCCAGACCGGTTTTACGGTCATCCTCTTCTGCCAGATGGAATTCAGCCAGACATTTCATAGTTTTATTGATCAATGCGCATTCATGATCAACCGTTTCGGCCAATTTTAGGGAATCAAGCGACTGAATGCAGTCGACATACGGTACAACCTGTCTGACCTTATTCCGCTGCAGATGACCGATGAA
>SABF01000305.1 GCA_009929095.1 Erysipelotrichia bacterium | reverse complement strand
GCATACCTTTTGGAATCGGTGTCATCTTTGAAGCACATTTCAGGTCAGTGATAGTTCCGTGTGCTTCCATGTACTTGAACAGTTCATCATACTTTGCCATTATCATTCACCCCTTTTCTTTCTTGTTCTTGTGACAGGCTTCTGTTCCACAGGGGGTTCTGCTTCACCGCTGTTGGGTTCAGGATTGGAAGGTGCAGCATTCATTTCAGCAGCATCAGCAGCTTCCTTTTCTTCCTTCTGAACGCTTTCAGCAAGTTCTTTTTCATCAGGTGCATCTGCATCAGTAGGTGCAGGAACAGCTTCTGTTTCAGGCGGTGTGTTCTTCACAGTCCTGGATGTTCTGCCTGTTCTTCCAGTGGAAGATGAACCATTGATTGCACCTTCTACCTTCTCACCGTGCATGGTCTTGACTGCATTTGCATTGGCTTCTGCATAGACCGCCAGGAAAGCATCATAATCAAGCGGAATTTCCGTTGTGCTGACAGTCAATCTGCCACCGCCAAAGATTACTTCATTGGTCTTGAATGACAGTGTTCTGATGTTGTCATCAGCCACAACCCTTGCCACAATGTCAACCATTCCTGCAACCTTGTTTGCTGTCTTTTCCTGCAAATTCGGCTTTATGGCGGTGATTTTGTCACCACCCTTTTTGGTGATGTCCTTGCTTGTGTCCTCATGGCTGATAAGGATGATATTTTCATAATCCATATTCATCAGGCGTTTCATGGTGGACAGGAATTCTGTTCTTACCTTATCCCAGGCACGGAAGGAATCATCTGATTCATGGCTGATGCCCATTTGGTCATACATGTAAAGTCTGCAATGCTCATAGCAATCTTCAAGCAGGTCAACAATGATGGTTTTGAAATCATTTTCTTTCTTTTCCAGTTCTTCAATCGCATCCTTGAACACCGCCCAGGCAAAAACCCTTTTGGGTGACATTCTTCCGTTTGCTTCAACCTTGTCCTTGATGCTGATGTACGGTGCATCAACAAACTTGATGTTTCCGTCTGTATTCAACATAAGGGGGTCAGGAAATTTGTTTGCAAAGGTTGTCTTTCCGCTGAACGGTGAACCATAAAGCCACACAACCTTCTTTTCAACTTTTTCAATGTTTCTTCTTTCATTTTTTGGCAGTAACATATAATCAATTCCTTTCTGACAATAATCTTGATATTCGCACCAGTTGCACAAATACCCTGTGTTTTGCGGAAATTCCGCTGCTTCTTGTGACCGCTTGCCTTTCAGCAGGAAGTCAATAACTTTGCTTTGGTCATACTCAATTTGAACCAGTGAAGGTTCAGCTTCTTCAAGTTCATCCTGAATCCGCTTTCGGAAGTCAGACAGTGCTTCTGTCTTTTTCTTCTTGATGCCGATTTTAGGAATGAACAGGAAGAAAAGGTTTCTGATTGTTTTGCCAGGATGCAACTGTTCAAAGAAATATTTGTACAGGTGCAACTGGTCTGAATCCTTGTACCCTTTGACATTGTTGCTGTATTTGAAATCATAGATGTCAAATACATTCGGAACTTCCGAATCATGAAACCCTGTCACTGGTGCAAGTAAGTCAATGAATCCTGTGAAGTCCGCTGTTGGAATCGGAACTTCAAATTCCCCTTTGGGAATCATCTTTGCAGCTTTTGAAATTAACTTTTCAAGTTTCATTGCTTCATTGATGTGGTCATCTGTGATGATGGGGTATGACATGAAATATTGTTCAATACCTGCATCAACACCCTTTTCCAACCCTGTGTGCAGTGCCGTTCCAAGGAACAGCGCATTGTCTGCATTATCAGGCGGTAAGGTCAATAACTTGTCACAATATCGCAACTTGTACTTGAAAGGGCATTTTTCAAAGCATTCAATTCTACTATGTGACCACTGCATTGCATCACTCCTTTCACTATGTTTTTGAAGTGTTCAAATCCTTTCGGATAAAGAACCAATCCCATGCCTTGTGAATTGTTGATTGCAGCGGTATTCTTTTTCTGCAATTCAGAAGGCTTTCCAGTATCACTTTTCAGTTCGCAACTGATGAAGATACCGTTCACGCAAAGCAACAGGTCAGGAATACCACTTTTCTGATAACCACCGCCCCAAACCTTCAAGTACCAACCGCATTCAGGAAC